>JBILFD010000133.1:0-3381 GCA_044351765.1 Candidatus Nanopelagicaceae bacterium
CGCGAATTCAACGCCGGCTTTTGCAACCGTTGGCGCATTGATTTCTAATAGTGGCTTTACTGACACTGCCAATTCGTTGCTTGTGGCCGATAGGCGCTCCCAGCTACCAGGTGAGACGGCGCGCAATCTCATGTTGCGACCTAAAACAAAATCCCATTCTGCAATACCAGTTACTGATGTTGCAGCTTCACCGATTTTCTTCCACTCAACTTCATCCTCACCACGCGCTTCAATCGAAATTGGCAACGCTGCTGCGGGGCGTTTATCTGAAAGTGTAAACAACGCGGAAATTCGTGATTTATCACCGTAAGAACTTTCGCTCTTGGTAGTTGATAGAGATGCAATGATCACATCAGGAGAGATGCTCTTTGCATATTCGCGAAGTGCTGGCATCGTCTCGGCATCTTCTTGACCAAGTGTCCATTGTGTTAGGCCTCCTAATTTATATTTGGCAACTAACTCCATTCGCGCTAAGTAAGCCCTGCTGTTTTGATACCAAGCCACTCTTGTTGCGGTACATGAGGCAGTGCCCTCGTTGTAAGTTTTTTGGTAAGTGAAAGTTACCTCTCCCATTTTTTCTGAATAGACCGGAGTTGCGCCATAAGTGCTTGCTAGTTCAGTGCCTTTATTTGCTGCGAAGACTGCAGCTTTTGCACCGGCCTTGATCAATTTTGCATAAGTGGCTGGGCACTTCCCTGTAACTTTCGTAATCCAATCACGTCCGTACCCTGGAACTCCTAGCCAAACTTTTGATGGTGGCATCAAGGTTGCTGCATAAGCAACTGTTGCCTCGGTCCATTCCAATGGCCCAATCGGGCCAGGTTTTGAAATGGAGTAGTCGTAAGTCATTATCCGTAAGCGATCAATGTAGGGGGCCGTCTCTGGCCAGTTATAAACCCAATAAGAGCCGCTACGTTTTTTCACGGGATCAAAAACAACTGGTGTAGTCATTGAGAGAATTTTTCCGTTGGCATGTAACAGCGTTGATAGTTCTTTGATAAACAAAACCCAATTTGGTGAAGTCTTGGCCCAAGATGCTGTGCCGTCAGAAAATGCAAATCCTTCTAGATCTAAATCTATGCCATCGTAATTATTTGTTAAAACTAATTTTGTGATTGTGTTAACAACTTGTGAACGAGTTGATGGCTTGGCTAGCAATCCTGACAAAACTAATTTTTTGGTTCCATCAGTTATTGCAGGAAGGATTAACAATCCATTTGCACGCAAAATATCTAATTGAGTCTTCTTTGGAATTGTTAACTTTGCACTTGCATACTGATCTTTGATTGCTGTAGCACTCGAGAGTGAATACCAAAATGGTGAAACTTCACTCATTAAATCTTTATTTGCAAGAATTGATGTCATGGAATTCTTTACGCTGTAGTACGGCATCCACCCAGTCAGTATTTTGCGTGGGAGTCTTTCTTCATCAGCATTTGCAGTGGTAACGGGTAAAATTGCACCAGTCAAAATCAGCGTTAACGCAATCGCCATAAAAGATCGAGTCGATGTGTATTTACGCTTCATGGTAGGCAAATTATCTATTTATAACCGTTATTGCGGGGCTAATTAGACCAAATGAAACTAGGTGTCAGATTTTCCCGAGTCAGCAGGTTTCATTTTTGAATGTAACTCTTTGCATGTGGGGCAGATTGGAAAATTCTGAGGATCGCGGGATGGAACCCATTTTTTTCCACATAATGCTCTTACCGATTTTCCAGTAACAGCAGATTCAACGATTTTCCCTTTGGCCACATAATGTGAGAAGCGCTCGTGATCGCCATCGCCACCGCCATGAGATGTTCGTGGCTCAACTAAAGTATCGCTATCAGTTGAACGTGAAAATAGACCCATGGCCTTAATTCTAGGGCAGAACCGTACTTTTTGAACCTACGCCTCTTGCGTTAAATCTCGCGTACCCTTTAGGGATGAATTATGAATCCGGCGGCTTAAAGGATCTTGTGAGCACAGATTGCTTATCTCGTGCCGATGTCGAAACGCTGCTGGATACGGCAGCAATTTATGCCAAAGACCCACTGCGTGATTCAAAATTTTTAGCAAACCAAACTGTTGTGATTTACATGAACAAAGCTTCAACGCGGACTCGGCTTGCGTCAGAAACCGCGGTCGCTCATCTAGGTGGAACGCCAATCTTCGTCCGTGGTGATGAATTGCAAATCGGTCGTGGTGAGACATTGCCTGATACTGCAAAAGTAATCAGTGGTTTTGCTAAAGCGATGATTATTCGCACATATGCGCAAAGTGATGTCGCCGAATTGGCAAAGCACGCATCTATTCCAATTCTTAATGCACTAACTGATGATGATCACCCAACACAGTTATTGGCGGACTGGGTAACAATTCGAGAAGTGTTTGGTAAAGATGTCTCAGGTCGTAAATTTACATATGTAGGCGATGGAAACAATATGGCCAATGCGTGGTTATTAATGGGCGCAATTCTTGGAGTACATGTTGTTGCGGCGACACCTACTGGTGAATGGGCGCCAGATGAAAAAATTGTTGAGCGGGCAAAAAAGATTGCATCACAAACTGGTGGAAAAGTTGAAGTTATTCATGATGCAAAAGTTGGCGCTACTGGCGCTTCGGTTTTGTACACCGATGTATGGATGTCTATGGGAGATTCAGAAGTAATCAGAGAGAAAAAGATCAAAGATTTATCGCCTTATGCAATTACGCCAGAGTTGATGGCATTAACTGCACCTGATGCGGTATTCATGCATTGTCTTCCAGCCCATCGTGGTGAAGAGGTCAGCGCAGAAGTAATGGATGGCGAAAGATCGATTGTTTGGCGCGAAGCATTTCATCGCAGAACCACTATTCAGGCTTTGCTATTCCATTTAATCCGTGGTGATTTAAAGGGCGGTAGCTGGTAATCAGCCGGAATAAGGGATAGCCCGTTTTGGAGTGGACAGCCTCCCCTGATCTGCAGATAACCTTCTCTCGTGAGTTCACCTAAACTAAAAGTAGTTATTCCGGCTGAAAAACGCGCCGGTGAAGCCCGAGTAGCAACCGTCCCTGATGTCGTCGGAAAGTTGATTCGTGCCGGCGTATCGGTTGAGGTCGAAAGTGGCGCTGGGGATCGTTCGCAAGCAACAGATGAGGATTTCCGCAAAGCGGGTGCGACCGTTTCTGCAAATGTAGATCTTGCTACGGCAGATGTAGTGCTTTCAGTAAATGCGCTCGAGCCATCCGTATTGGCCAAGTTAAAAAAAGGTGCACTAACAATCTCTTTTCTTTCACCAACAGCATCACTTGATTCAATAGCCGCAGCCAAGAATGCTGGAGTTACCGCATTCTCACTTGAATTAGTTCCTCGTATCTCACGTGCACAATCAATGGATGCGCTTACTTCACAAGCAC
>JBILFD010000134.1:0-3363 GCA_044351765.1 Candidatus Nanopelagicaceae bacterium
GCGGGTTAATGCTCGTACCGGGAAGAGCGACGCAGGTGCCGGTGCTGTTGCAACGGCTGCTTCAACCGCTGCTTCAACCGCTACCGGTGAGCGTGGGCCGCGGAATCAACCTAAGCGGAAGAAAGCAAATAAACGGAAGTAACCAGAAGTAACCAGAAGTAAAGGCAAGTAACCGTAGGCTGTCTGCATGAGTTCGCAATTAATTTCGCCATTACTGTCGATTATCGATGCGAATAAAAAAGAACGTGCAGATATCGAGCGGGCATATGAGACCGCAGAAAAAGCGCACCTAGGTCAAAGTCGGAAATCTGGCGAAGAATACATTTCTCATCCAGTTGCCGTTGCCCAAATTTTGGCAGAGTTGGGAATGGGTTCTTCAACCATAATCGCTGCTTTGTTACATGACACTGTTGAAGATACTTCATATTCAATCGAACAGTTGCGCACTGATTTCGGGGGAGAAGTAGCAGATCTAGTTGATGGAGTAACTAAATTGGATCGCGTCACATACGGACCAGATGCCGAAGCTGAAACTGTGCGGAAAATGGTTGTGGCAATGTCAAAGGACATCCGCGTCCTGGTGATCAAATTAGCCGATCGGTTGCACAACGCACGTACTTGGGAGTTTTTAACTCCGGAGACTGCAATTCGTAAAGCCCGCGAAACTTTAGATATTTACGCGCCACTTGCCCATCGATTGGGTATGAGCACAATTAAATGGGAACTCGAAGACATCTCCTTTAAAACGTTAGAACCTAAAAAGTATGAAGAGATCGGTCGTTTAGTAGTTGATCGCGAATCCATTCGCGGTGAATATGCAAATGATGTAATAGTCGAGATTAAAAGAGAGTTGAAAGAAGCAGAGATAAAAGCCGAAGTTACTGGACGTTTCAAACATTATTATTCGATCTATCAAAAAATGGTGATGCGCGGACGCGAATTTAATGAGATTTATGATTTAACCGGAGTGCGAGTATTAGTAGAGGATGTTAAAGATTGCTATGGAGCGCTAGGTGCAATCCATGCACATTGGAATCCAGTTCCAGGCAGGTTTAAAGATTACATCGCAATGCCTAAATTCAATCTTTATCAATCTCTGCACACAACCGTTATTGGACCTGAAGGAAAAGCCGTCGAAATTCAGATTAGAACCAAAGATATGCACGCTCGTGCCGAATTTGGAATTGCTGCGCACTGGAAATACAAAAAAGGCAAGAGCAATGACGAAATGGCTGGGGCTAATACCGATGCAAACATGGCCTGGTTGAAGCAATTACATGAATGGCAGCAAGAGACCAAAGATGCTGAAGAGTTTTTGGAGTCCTTAAGGTTTGATCTTGGGACACCTGAGGTTTTTATCTTTACGCCAAAGGGAAGTGTTTTAGCTCTTCCTTCTGGATCAACTCCGGTTGATTTTGCTTACGCAGTTCATACTGAAGTCGGACGCCGGTGCATAGGTGCAAAAGTAAACGGGAAACTTGTCACGTTAGGCACTCCATTGGTCAATGGCGATGTCGTTGAAATTTTGACAAATAAATCAGAGAGCGCCGGACCAAGTCACGATTGGTTAAATTTTGTAAAAAGTCCACGTGCTCGCTCAAAAATTAAGGCTTGGTTTTCCAAAGAACGTCGAGATGAAGCAATTGACGCTGGCAAGGAATCGATTGCCCGCCAACTCCGCAAACAAGATCTACCATTGCAAAAGATTCTGACCGGACATGCACTTTTGGAATTAGCACATGAGCTGAAGTATTTAGACATCACCTCGCTTTATGCGGCAGTAGGCGACGGGCATGTCTCAGCGGCATCAATCGTAGAGAAACTGATTTCATCCTTAGGCTCAGATGAGCATGAGCATGAACACAATGATCATAATTTCTTGCTGAGTAATCCAACCTCTACAACGAAGCGGCGTCATGCTGGAGTAGATGTTGTTGGAGCAGAAGACCTTTTGGTGAAGTTAGCTCGTTGTTGTGCGCCAGTTCCGGGGGATGAGATTGCTGGGTTTATAACCAAAGCCAGCGGTGTATCAATTCATAGAGTTGATTGCACAAATGTGGATGACTTACAGCGGACTCAACCTGAGCGTTTTTTACCTGTCTCTTGGACACCAGGAGCGCTATCGCTTTTCTTAGTTAATATCCAAGTTGAGGCTCTAGACCGCGCAAGGTTGTTATCTGATGTCACGAAGATGTTGTCGGACTCGCAAGTGAATATCTTGAGTGCTTCAGTAACAACAACTCGCGACAGAGTAGCGATATCGCGGTTCACTTTTGAAATGGCAGATGCTACTCATTTAGAGGATGTATTGCGTGCTGTTAGAACTGTTGATGGTGTTTATGATGTTTACAGAATCACAAACAATTAAGCGGAAAACTCATCAAGAGATCTTTGGGCTTCTGCAAGCCAACTACGTCTAGCCTCTGCTGATTCCAACGCATCTGCTGCACGTTTGGCATCATTATTTGCGGTTGCTTTAGCTGCAACCTTTTCGTAGTTTTCAATAGCCTCAGTTAATTGACGTACGACATCAGTTGCACGCGCTTTTGCGGCAGGATCAGTCTTGCGGCGATGCTCTTCATCAAGAATACGAATCTCTTTTTCTACCGCCCCAACTCTGATTTCAAGAGCATCTCTCTTATCGCGTGGGATCTGTCCAACTTTTTCAAGTTGAGAAAGTAGATCGCGGAAACTCTTTTTAGCGATAGCGAAATCCGTGATTGGAAGCAAGGCTTCAATCTGCTTAGCGATCTCTTCCTTCTTGGCCAAGTTTGCACCCATAGAATTTTCACGACGTTCTAGATCGGCTTTCTTTGCGGCAAAGAATGATTCTTGGGCGGCGCGGAAGCGCTCCCACAGTGCATCATCACTTTTCTTTTGTCCGCGGCCAGAAGTTTTCCACTCTTGCATCAAAGTACTAAAGCGGCGAGCGGTTGCGACCCAATCACGTGAAGTGGCAAGGGTTTCGGCTTCGGCCACAATCTTCTCTTTAGCTGAAGCAATTGTGCTTTGCTCGGCAACTAATTTGGCGAAGTGTGCACGACGACGTCGGTCAAAACCATTTCGGGCAATGGAGAATCTTTTCCATAATTGCTCATCACTGGCTTTGTCGATTCGAGGAAGGACTTTCCATTGATCAAGTAACTCTTTGAGGCGATCGCCAGTAACTTTCCAAGAATCTTTGTCAGCAATACTTTCGGCTTCCACAACAATCGCTTCTTTAGCAATCTTTGCTTCGTTACGAGCTGCGGCTCGAGCATTTGCTTCTTCTGCTTTTTTGGCAGCATAAATTTGTCTTTGTTGATCAATTAGTGGCGGAATTTGGTCGACCGCTACTGCAAGTGCGGCTAAATCTCCGACCGC
>JBILFD010000135.1:0-3355 GCA_044351765.1 Candidatus Nanopelagicaceae bacterium
ATATTTTCATCGTTGGGAAAATATCTGGGTGCACGGTGATTTAGTTTCACGCACACCAGAAAGTGGGTATGTAGTTCATGGCAGATCTGATGCAACTTTAAATGTAGGTGGAGTTCGCATCGGCACGGGCGAGATTTATACTGCACTAAATTCACTCACTGATATCTCTGGAGCACTTGCGTTTACTCAGCCATGGAATGGGGATGAACGGATAGTGCTTTTAGTTGTTGCTCCTAAAGTTACAGACCAAGAAAGTTTTATTAGACAAATCAGAAGTGAGATTAGAAGTAATTGTTCTCCACGACATATGCCTGCTGAAGTATTTTTTGTATCTGATTTACCAAGGACTTTTAATGGCAAATTAGCAGAAGTAGCGGTCGCTGATCTGGCGCATAAACGAGAGATCCGAAACTTGGGATCCCTCTCAAATCCCGATATTTTGCTTGAAATCGGTCAATTTCTTCAATAAATCTATTGACGCAGCCGATCCAAGCACCTACCGTTCCCTTTACTCGGAGGGGTTAAAGTGGCTGATCACATTGCTTCTAATGCGCAATTAGTTGGTCTGCGTGCAATAAAAGAATTTAACGAGGGCCTTGAACCAGAAAATTTTTATCACACATCTCATTTGCTCTGGATGATTGAATGGTTGAATAAATTGGGCCATGGAGCACCAGACTCGAGAATGTTACAAACTTTAATCTTGAGAAGTCCAAGTTATCTAGGGTTACGTGCCATCTCAATAATGATAGTTGATGAAAATGATCAGGCTCGTAATTTTGCAGCTCATGGATATCCAGCCGAAGCAATTAAATTACAAAACATTTACACCACAATTGAAGAAAAACTTCCTTCAGTAGACGCAATGCTCACTGGCAAAGCAGTATTCCTAGAATCAAGAAAAGAGTTAGATAGCTACAGCAGTTATTTGCGTGCCTGGATTTCATATATACCTTGGATGAATTCACTAATGGCTTTCCCTCTTGTAAATCAAGAGCGCTTGAGTGGGTCGGTGGTTTGGTCTTTTGACAACGATCACGCAATGGATGATTTTGGTCGACAGTTATTCACCTCCTTAAGTTTGATAGTTCAATCAATGATGTTTCAAGAGTTTGAGTCAAATAGAAATACCACGGGATTGAGAGATGCCGGCAGAGTAGATGCTTTGACAAATCATCAAGAGTCAAATGATTTACAAAAGAAATTTCACATGTCAGATCGCCAGTTATCCATCGCAAAAATGATTGCAGATGGTCTAACGAATCGGGAAATAGCTAAAACTTTAAACTTTAGTGAATCAACTGCAAGGTATGAAACGATAAAAATATATGAAAGATTACAGGTGAAAAATAGAGCACAAGCAGCGGCAATGGTTCGCTCTTTGATTTCTCACTTAAACTCCTGAATTATTCATCTGGAACGAATAATCTCTCCAGGTAATTTCCCGGTGTGCGAGCCATCTCTAATGGCAAACTCACCATTTACAATAACGTGAGGAATTCCAACTGGATATTGCTGAGGTTGTTCATAAGTTGCTAAATCACGAATCTCAAGTGGATTAAACACCACCAAATCAGCTCTGTTGCCAATTTTAATAGTTCCACGATCTTTAATATGAAGTTTATTTGCAGCTGCTTGTGTTGAAATATGAATTGCTCGCTCTAATGTGATGCCAGATGCACCCGTGTAACCATGAATTAGGCGTGGGTAACAACCATACGAACGAGGATGCGGGCTTCCACTACCAGTCACACCACTTGGATCTAGGGATTGCCCATCAGATCCAACGATTGACCGGCTATGCGCATAAACAGAGTTGACATCGCTTTCCGCACGACCAAATGCAATTATGCCAAGGGCATTGCCCATGTCGCCCAGCAAATCCAAAGCCAAAATATCTGCTGGAATTGAAAGCGACTCAGAAAGTTCTGAGATTTTGCGTCCAATCAAATCTTCCCGGCCAGGAATCACACTTGCGATTTGGATATTGGACCAAATCACTTCACTATCAATCCAATGAGAAATGATTTTTGTGCGAGCAGATTTATCTTTCATCCGATCCCGCATTACGGTATCTCCACCTTCCTGAGCCCAATATGGGAGCAGTTGGGTTAGGGGACAATTTCCAGCAATGTATGGATAAACATCTGCATCCACTTCAAAGCCATTTTGATTTGCTTGGTCAATCAGTTCAAGTGCGCGAGAAACTGATCCCCAATTTCTTTTTCCAAAAGTAACCAAATGTGAGATTTGAGTTCTTACTCCGGTAGCTCTGGTGATACTTAGCAACTCGTCCATCGACTTCATTAAATCGTCTCCATACTCACGCATGTGACAAGCAAAAATTCCGTCAAATTCCTTTACAACAGTTGCAAGACCAATTAGCTCTTCTTGTGATGCATAGGAAACAGGGGAGTAGTTCAACCCAGTTGAAAAGCCAAAGGCACCAGCTGCCATGTTTTCGCGCAACAACTCTTGCATTTGAGTAATTTGTTGTGGCGTTGCTGGGTCTTTTCCAAAACCAACCACTGAGGCGTGAATGGGAATGTGTCCTACTAATGTTGCAACATTTACAGAAGTGCCAGATTTTTCCAAAACTTTAAGATATCCCGCTAAATCACTCCAATCCCACTTGATGCTTGGATCTAGATCTAAATATGCGACTGCAGCACGAAGAAGATCACTTGATTCTCCACTTGGATTAGGGGCTACACCGAAACCGCAATTGCCAATTACTTCAGTTGTTATTCCTTGACGAATTTTACTTTGTGCAAGTGGATTAGAGAGCAACGTAAGATCTGAATGGGTATGAATATCTATGAATCCTGGCGCAAGTATGAGATTTGTTATGTCAATAACTTCATCAGCACTTACATCTAGATTACCGACATCAACGATTTGGCCGTCTTTAACAGCCACATCAACTCTTGCTAAGGCCGAACCAGTTCCATCGGCGACTAAGCCACCCTTAAAGAGTTTTTGAATCAACTCTTTATCCGGAAAATGGCATCCACTTCGACAGGGCTGTTTAATGGCAAGGATTTCACGCCAATTGCGGTACGGGTATGAGATCCGCGCTCAGGGCCAAAAACATTCAAGATAACTTGGCTTGCACCATGAGCTACAAGATGTTGCTCTGAAAAATTATCGGCACTGGCTACATAAATGCCAAGACGAACTACGTACTCAATTTTATCGAGTGAACCTAATTCCTTTTGGACCGATTCCAATACGTTTACCGCACACTGCCAAGCACATTCTTGGGCTAGCTTCATATCAACTTCACGACCAACTAGTCCGGTGGCTAGCATCGCGTCACCTCGTTTTGATACTTGGCCTGAAGCGTAAAAATTCT
>JBILFD010000136.1:0-3315 GCA_044351765.1 Candidatus Nanopelagicaceae bacterium
CGTCAATATGGTTTCCGCAACCACTCCAAGTTGGTTTTCCACATTTTCTACAATTTACCTTGCTACACATTCTTTTCTCCTTCGTATTTTTGAGTTTAATTAAACTGCAATTAATTTATCTAAAACTGCTGCTGGCGAATTAATCCACGTCAGATAACCACCATCAAGATTGGTTGCGTCAAATCCCATTTCATTTAGAAGCAATGAAGCGGTGTGACCGCGTTGTCCAACTTGGCAATTAACTAGCAATTTTTTATTAGGCAGCTCTTTTGCGCGCTCTCTTAGCTCATCAACTGGAATATTTATGGATCCTGGAATAGATCCGTGACTAAACTCAGCCGAGTTACGCACATCTAACATCTGATACCCAGCATCTCTTAAGTTTGAAACGTCACTCCATTGCGCTGTAGTTACTAATTGCGACAATAAGTTTTCGGCGATATACCCGAGCATATTCACTGCATCCTTAGCAGATCCAAATGGAGGTGCATAAGCCAATTCAAGATCTGCTAATTGCGGAGCAGTTAACCCGCCACGCATTGCGGTAGCAATTACATCTATTCTCTTATCTATACCTTCTAGCCCAACGCCTTGCGCTCCAAGAATTTCACCACTTCCTGAGTCAACTAGTAATTTCAAACTCATTTGCTTGGCTCCTGGGTAGTAACCTGCATGAGAGTTCGGATGGGTGTGAATCGCAATGAATTTACGATTTTGTGCCGTCAATCTTTTCTCATTCCATCCGGTAGTTGCAATCATGAGATCAAAGACTTTGACAATTGCAGTACCAATAGTTGGAACTGGACGCACATGGCGACCATTTATGTGGTCTGCAACAACGCGTCCATGACGATTTGCCAAATTAGCAAGTGGAACGAGCATGGCGCTGCCATCAATCCAATCTCTTTTTTGGGCAGCATCGCCAATTGCATAAATATTTGGATTGCTCGTTTGATTAAATTCGTTTACTTCTATTCCCTTACGTTCCCCGATCTTTAATCCGGCTGATTCCGCGAGTGAAATATCTGGTCGGACTCCGATTGCCAAAATTACTATGTCGGCTGGCAAGGTGGTTCCGCTTGCCAATTCAACAGAATCATTTGAAACCGCCTTAACTGAATCACCTAGATGGAGTTGCACGCCATGGCGCACCATCTCTGCTGAGACAAAAGTAGCCATTTCAGGGTCAAGCGGTGCAAGGAGTTGGGGAGTTGCCTCAACTAATTGGGTAAAGATCCCCTTGTGAATTAAATTTTCGGCAATTTCGACACCGATAAAGCCTCCACCAATAACTACAGCACTCTTAGGTTTTTGATCCACCCGGTTAACAATTTTTTCAACATCTTCCACCGTGCGTAAAGTCATAGCACGCTCAATACCTGGCAGGGGAGGAACTATTGCAGAAGCACCGGGGGAAAGCACTAACTTGTCAAAAGGCAAATAGTAATCATCTTTACCTACTAGGTTTTTAACTTTAACTCTTTGATTCAAAGAATCGATTTCTAAAGCTTCACTAAGAATTCGCACATCTATTCTAAATCTGGCATGCAATGACTCAGGAGTTTGCAATAGCAGCGCATCTTCCTCTTCAATTACGCCCCCAACATAATAAGGTAATCCACAATTGGCGTAAGAAACATGTCCACTTTTTTCGAGAACAGTAATTTCAGCTTCGGAATCTAATCTTCGTAAACGTGTTGCTGCAGACATGCCTCCAGCAACGCCACCAATAATTACTATTTTTGTCGGTGAGATTTTCATTTTAAGCCAGACTCAAGAAAAGTTTTTGTAATTTTTCAGTAACTGCTGTGCTATTAGATTTATCCTCTTCAAGACATTCTTTTAAACTAGCTGAAATCAAGGTAAAAGCCGCAGTATTGATTGCTTTCCCAACAGCAGCCATCTGGGTGACGATATCTTCACAGCTTCGACCTTCCTCAAGCATCCTTACAACAGCAGTCATTTGGCCATTTGCACGTTTCATGCGTTTGGCAATTGCCGCAATTTGCTCTGGGTCTTCTAGGGTGTGGGAAATCTTCTTTATTGGTTTTTTACTCATACCCCCTAGGGTATCACTCTTTTGAGGGGTTTCAACCAGATTAGAAGTGCTGGCCCCTTATTTAAGTGATTATTTGCTTTCGCTAGGGCTACATTGAAATTAGCCACCTTGGCTAAAAGAAAATGATAGTTAGTGGGACATTATGAAGAAATTAACAAGCATCGCCGTTTCAGCGATGTTAATTATCGGGATTATGGGAATGCCAGCTGTTGCTGCCACCCCTTACGCTTCTACAGCGTTAAAGACTCAACTGAAATTTTTAGCTGAAGAAGAGAAACTTGCTCGGGATGTTTATACAATTTTGGCAAAGGATGCAGCCTTTCCTAAGTTCAAGAATATTGCTAGAGCTGAACAATTCCATATGGATCAACTAGCAACCGTTTTGAAGACCTATGGGATTACTAATCCAAATACAACACGCAAAGCTGGAGTATATTTAAATAAGGATTTAGCAGCACTTTACAAAACCTTAGTAGCGAAAGGAAAGTTATCTACTGCAGATGCGATCGCAGTCGGAGTCACCATTGAAACTGCTGATCTTGCAACTATTGCAGATGTTGAAAAATTGATAACTCAAGATGATATTCAATTTGTTATCAATTATCTAAAAGCAGGTTCAATAAATCACCTAGCAGCTTTTAAGCGGTAAATATAGATTCTGATGTGTGTACTACACCTGCAAAATGCAGTAAGTACACACATCAGTTATAAGTTAGGCCAATACCCGAATGTAATTTAGAATGTCGTCATGGAGAACATTCTGACGAATGCATCAGTGATTCGAGTTCAAAGCTTCCTTGTGAATGCTGGCATAACCAGTCAAATTGTGGCTTTATCGGATAGCGCTAGAACCGCTGCCGAAGCTGCCGAAGCACTCGGCATTGACGTTGGACAAGTCGCATCCTCAATTGTCTTTAAATTGCCAAATGAAACCCCCTTGTTGGTAATCACAAGCGGAAGACATCGAGTTGATACAAAGTTGGTTGCAAGTGCACTTGGTGTTGAAAAATTACATCGTGCTGATGCAGATTTTGTTCGGGATGCAAGTGGTTTTGCCATCGGAGGTGTGAGCCCATTGGGGTGGATTTCAAAGCCAGAAATCATCCTTATTGATGAAGCGCTAAGCGATTACGACGTTGTTTGGGCTGCTGCTGGACATCCTCATGCGGTGTATCCAACAACGTATGTCGAATTGATTCAATGCACTGGTGCGCAACCAATGATTGTAGGAGAATAGTTAAATGAGGAACAAAACT
>JBILFD010000137.1:0-3309 GCA_044351765.1 Candidatus Nanopelagicaceae bacterium
GACTAGTTCGTATTCGAATCTTAAATCTGGTTTGTCAGAACCAAATCTGCGCATCGCATCCAAAAAGGTCATTCTTGGTATCGGAGTTGAAATCTCGATTCCAAGAACTTCTTTCCATAATTTCTTTAAAATCTTTTCAGTGAGAGTCAAAATATCTTCTTGATCTACGAAACTCATTTCAACATCTAATTGCGTGAACTCTGGTTGACGATCTGCCCGGAAATCTTCATCGCGGAAACAGCGCGCAATTTGGTAATACTTTTCCATTCCAGCCACCATCAAAAGTTGTTTAAACAATTGTGGTGATTGAGGAAGTGCATACCAACTACCTGGTTGCAGACGAACTGGAACTAGAAAATCTCTGGCACCTTCCGGTGTTGAGCGGGTTAAGTAAGGTGTTTCAATATCTAGAAAGCCTTCGCCTTCCATGACAGAACGGATTGTCGAAGTAATTTTTGACCGCAATCTCAATGCTGCTGCTGGTCCTTCGCGTCTTAAATCCAAGTAGCGATACTTCAGACGCACTTCTTCATTTGCATCAACACGTTCACCACTGTCAATTGGAAATGGCAATGGTGCTGCTTCGCTTAAAACAGTTAATTGATCACAGATAATTTCAATTGCCCCAGTTGGCACATTCTCATTTGCGTTGCCATCTGGTCGAAGCGAAACTTTTCCAGTGACGCTAATGCACCATTCTGCTCTTAAGGCGCCGGCAACATTTTCATCATGAATCACAACTTGCGACCAACCAGTTGCATCTCTTAAATCAATAAAAGCAACTCCGCCATGATCACGACGTCTGGCAACCCAACCGGCCAAAGTGACGGTCTCTCCTGCGTTGTGAGCAGTTAATTGCCCAGCCCCATGTGTGCGTATCAAAATATTGCCTCGCTTGAATTTCTCTTCACTTTAAGAAGTCGACTATCTCGCTAAGCCTAACTGATACAACAGCACCGTCGCTCATATGTTTAATCTCTGCTTGTCCGGAACTGATCTCATCTTCACCTAAGACCGCCAGATATTTAGCGCCAGACTTATCTCCACTTTTCATGGCTCCTTTTAGACCGCGTTCACCAAAAGCCATATCGCAGCGAATTCCTTGATTTCTTAAATTCATTAAGAGTTCTAAGGCAAATTTACGTGCTTCTTCCCCTAAAGGGACTAAGAAAAGCGAAAGTTGTGTAGCGGGTAACAACGCAATTCCTTCTGCTTCACAAGCAAGCAATACTCGATCTACACCGATTCCATAACCGATGCCTGATAAGGATTGACCGCCAAGTTTCTCCATCAAACCGTCGTAACGTCCGCCGCCACCAATTCCGGATTGGGCACCAAGTTTGTGATGTACAAATTCAAAAGTTGTATGTGTGTAGTAATCCAAACCTCTAACCAATTTAGGATTTTCAATATATTTGATTCCCAACTTTGTTAGCCCGTCTTTAACCGCTGAATATCTTTCTTTCGCATCTTGGGTCAGGTAATCCAAAATAACTGGCGCATCTTTTAGCGCGGCTATCATCTCTGGACGTTTGTCATCCAGTACTCGCAACGGATTAATTCTTGCGCGCTCGCTTGTGGCTTCATCAAGATCTATTTTCTGCAAGAAATTAACTAAACCTTCTCTATGTGCATCCCGTGAAGGTTTATCCCCTAGAGAATTTATCTGAACTTCATAATCTTTTAACCCCAAAGTTGTAAATGCTTGCACTGCTAAAGAGATAACTTCAACGTCAATCAGTGGGTCATCTCCCCCAATTGCTTCAACACCAACTTGATAAAACTGTCGATACCGCCCGGCTTGTGGACGTTCTGCTCTGAAGAAAGCGCCGGAATACCAAACCTTGACCGGAAGTTGACCGCGATCTAATCCGCTTTCGATAACTGCGCGCATCACGCCTGCAGTACCTTCGGGACGCAATGTAAGTGAACGATCTGCGCGATCTGTGAAGGTGTACATCTCTTTACTCACGACATCAGTTGATTCACCAACTCCACTTGTGAATAAACCAGTATCTTCAAAGACTGCGGTTTCCATTAATTGATAATTAGCTAAGCGTGCGGGCGCAATTAATTTCTCGCGCACCAATTCGAAATTCGCAGACTCTGGCGGTAGATACTCTTTAACACCTTTAGGTACTTGGAACTTCATTACAACTTCCCAATTGCTGCGGCTTTTAAATATGGATTATGCGCACGCTCTGCGCCAATTGTTGTCTCTTCGCCATGTCCAGGTAGAACGCGCAATTCATCGGCTAGTGGCCAGATTTTATGCATCAACGTCTCCTGCATCTGTGCGTGAGATCCGGTTGGCAGATCGGTTCTGCCAATAGAACCGGCGAACAAAACATCGCCGGAAATCAAAATCTCATTATTTATATGACAGAGGATAGAACCTGCAGTGTGTCCAGGGGCGTGAACAAAGCGCAGATTCAGTCCAGCAATTTCAATCTCACTTCCATCGCTCAATTCCAGGACCTCATCTGGTTCCACAAAGGTTTGCCCTTGCGTTAGGGATTTACTCTCCCTCGATAAGGCGTACTCCGGATGTTCTAGCAAAATTCGATCAGCGCTGTGAATCATCGCTGGAACTCCGGCCTTCGCACATAAAGGAGCAACGGAGAAGGTGTGATCCAGATGGCCATGCGTCAACAAGACCGCTACTGGCTTGAGATTGTGCTTAGCCGCCCGTTCCAAGATCGCCCCACTCAGATCTGGATCCCCAATTCCTGGGTCCACAATCAATGCCTCATTGCCTTTTCCGGTAGCGATAATCCAGGCATTTGTCGCAAATGCCTTAGCCACAACAACGCTTACCAGCACAGATTCTCCATTTTCACAGCAGGGTTTGGGGGTTTGTTAAGGCTACCGGTACGGTGTGCCAAGAAGTTCCATTCACCGTCAAAATAGCGAGCCGGATTGGCCTTAAGAAAAGTGGCTGATCAGGTGGCGCGCAAAGAGAGTAAAGGAGATTTACCTTGAGCGAGAATGAAGGATTAATTTCAGCAGCAAGTGCCCTCATTGGAGATCCTGCCCTCTTTGGCCGAGTTCATGAAGATGGAACAGTTTATGTTTGGACCGCAGCCGGTGAAAAACCAGTCGGTTCCTACCCTGGCAAAAGCCCAGAAGAAGCATTGCAATACTTTGTCCGTAAATTTGAAACTCTTGCATCTGAAATCGCATTAACTGCTGCTCGGATTCGCAGCGGTGCGATTCTCCCGCAAGATGGTGAAATCGCTGTAGCGAAATTGCGCGAGAGCATTGCCACAATTAACGCGGTCGGAGATTTAGCCGCACTTTCAGTAGCGG
>JBILFD010000138.1:0-3302 GCA_044351765.1 Candidatus Nanopelagicaceae bacterium
ATTTAACGGCGGCCTTGGTTCCGACTGGGATAAATGCGGGAGTTTGGATCTGCCCGTGTGGGGTTTGGATGATTCCGCGACGCGCCCGACCCGATTGGTGTGAGGGGGTGAAGCCCCAGTTAGCGCGGTCCATCAGTTGAGCCTATCTACCTGCGCATGAGGGATGAAAATCCGGCAGACCTAGGCAGATTTCTAGGGCTAAGCCTCTAGAGCCAGACTATTTCTTGCGATAGGTTTGCTGGGAAGTTACTGATGAGTAGATGGGCATTTTCAGCACCTGCGCTGATGGCTTACTAATAGGGGTGATGAAAACGGTTGTAGCGAGCGTAATCGGACGCACCCCACGTCAACTAGCGTGGCGGCGATTCCGAAGGAATCGCTTTGGTTTGCCAACCTTGATCATCTCGGCAACTTTAATCGTTGTCACCGTAGTCGCTCCATTTATTGGCGGCTTACTTGGAATAGATGGCCGTGAACGCTTCCCAGAAACTCTGAGCAGTCGCGGAATGCCGATCGGAAACTTTGGCGGCATAAGTTGGGCTCATCCACTTGGAATAGAACCCGGAATTGGGCATGACTTATTAGCGAGATTAATTTTCGGTGCTCGAATTTCTTTTTTTGTTGCGTTGATTACCACAATACTTTCAATTGCAATTGGCGTTGTTGCTGGAATCATGATGGGATTTTTTCGTGGAAGAGTCGATTCAACAATCGGACGTTTCATAGATTTCTTATTAGCCTTTCCATCTTTTTTCATGATTGTCGCATTGAGTCTTCCGATGGTGCAGCGATTAGAAAAATCTGGAATAGCTGAAGGCAATACAGCGCGAATGCTTTATTTAGTCTTGATTTTGATTTTTTTTGGTTGGCCATATCTGGCTCGAGTAATTCGATCACAAGTTCTTTCGATTCGGGAAAGAGATTATGTGATGGCTGCTCGCGCATTAGGCGCAAGTAATATGCGGATTATTTTCAAAGAGATCTTGCCAAATTTATGGAGCACTATAATTGTTTATTTCTCACTAGCGCTCCCGGGGTACTTAACTGCAGAAGCGGTCTTTTCATTTTTAGGATTAGGAATTCAACCTCCAGATGCTTCATGGGGACTTTTGATTTCAGATTCAATTAAATATGTGATGAATGAACCAACTTACTTTTTCATAACCACAACTTCATTAATTTTTGTGGTGCTTACCTTCAATTTACTTGGCGACGCCGTTAGGGATGCACTTGATCCGAAGAGCGAGACGACCTAAAAAACAAAAGGAGAATTCTGTGCAGATACGTAACTGCATAGATGTTAAAAAAACTTAATATCGATATTCACAATAAATGGAGATCGACATATCCAACGTTAAGGGGGAGATATGTTTAAAAATGCTTCGGGAACTTCCCGGATCGCACGTAAGGCTCTTGCATCACTAGCGGCAGTAACGCTGCTTGGCGCAGGATTAGTAGGTTGTTCATCATCTTCAAGTGGAGGTGGCACGCTCACTTATCTGACTAATGCAGATTCATGGACGCATGCTGATCCAAACCGTAACTACACCGGTCAACACATTGCCTGGTTTGGTTCTTATATGCACCGCACTTTGACTGCATATAAGCGTGCCGCAGGTGCAGACGGATCCACAGTTGTGCCAGATATGGCAACTGATACCGGCCGTTCATCTAATGGAAACAAAACTTGGGAATTCACCCTAAGAGATGGCGTCACCTTTGAAGACGGCTCAGAAGTAACTTGTGAAGATGTGAAGTACGGTGTTTCACGTACATTTGCAACTGATGTGATTACAGATGGCCCAGGTTATGCAATTTCAATGTTAGATATTCCAAAGGACAAAGATGGCGCCTCTGTTTACCAGGGCCCATACAAGACTGATGGAAATGACACAGCAGCTTATGACAAGGCAGTTACTTGTTCAGAAGATAATAAAACAATTACCTTCAATCTTTCCCGTGCTGTGGGTGACTTCAACTACACCGTCACATATCTTTCATTTAGCCCTGTACCAAAAGCTAGCGACAATGGAGATAAGTACGACATGAACCCAGTTTCAACTGGCCCATACAAAATTGAAAAGTATGTAGCCAAAGATGAAATGGTTCTAGTCCGTAACGATAAGTGGAATAAAGATTCCGATCCACTGCGCAATGCTTACCAAGACAAGATCGTAGTCCGCTTTGGCCTTGCCGAAGAAGTTCGCGATCAACTCATCATCAATGATTCTGAGCCTGCAGCTTTTTCACTTGATGGAATTCTTCCAACTAACTTAGCAACCATCTTTGATGATGCTGGTGCCCCGGTTGAAGCTTGGAAAGATCGGGCGATGAATGTTTATGATCCATATGTAACTTACACAGCGGTAAACGTTGCGAAAGTACCTTGCGTGCAGGTTCGTAAAGCGATCTATTACGCACGTGATTTCGCAGCTCTTCAAACACTTGCTGGTGGAGCAGCCTTTACTGGCGATCCAGCAGATGGCGTGATCAAGCCATTAATGGGCCTTGATTACAAGAAGACGACTGGCTATGAAGACTGGAAAGAAGAAGGAAACGCAGAGAAAGCAACTGCACTTATGGCAGAAGCAAAAACTGCATGTCCTGATGTCTACAAAAAAGCAACTACGGCCGGATTGACTTTTGATATTGGAGATACAGATACCAATAAGAAAGCAGCAACCATCTGGATCGACTCAGTAAAGAAGAACTCAGGAATTATCTTGAAGTTCAACTTCATCGAGCCAGGTGCTTATTACGGCGTTGTGCTAGATGAGACCAAGCAGGGCGATCTAAGTCGTGCAGGTTGGGCTCCTGATTGGGCTAATGCTTCAACTGTTATTCCTGAATTAATGCTTGATGGCTATGGATTCCCATTGTCACGAGCTGGCAAAGATCCAACTTATGCCGAATTCAAGAAGCGCGCTGAAGCAAACCTCGCTGAAGCAGATCGGGTAAAGCAAGGTGCCGAATGGGCCGCGCTTAACCAATATGTAATGGATCAAATGTGGGTCATCCCTGGTGTCTTCTCGAAGACCCAAGAGATGTGGGGCTCCAAACTAACTGGAGTCTTCTTCTGGGAACCACAGGGTGCCCCATCATTTGGAGACATCCAAATAGCCAAGTAAATAAATTAGAAACTTCGGAGGGGAGTTATCTCCTCCGAAGTTTTTATTAGAAGTTAATTACGATTTGTTAGAGAGGTAAGTGATGTTTGGATATTTAGTACGGCGTATTGCAACTTCACTTGCCATTTTATTTGCAGTCAGTTTTGCAGTTTATGCAATATTTGCGCTTTTGCC
>JBILFD010000007.1:0-11732 GCA_044351765.1 Candidatus Nanopelagicaceae bacterium
TGCGAGAGAATACGGGTTCCGCCATTGTGTAGTGGCTAGCACATGGGCCTTTGAAGCCCAGGGTCCAGGATCGATACCTGGTGGCGGAGCTCTCTTCGCCGGTAAGACCTTAGGCTTAACATATTGCAGTAGTTAGCAGAGGGGGGACGGTATGTCTCGCATACCTGGCGCATCTGCCGGTCCAGCGATCTTTATCCTTGCTGCAGGCGAAGGCACGCGGATGCAATCTCAACTTCCCAAGGTTCTCCATAAAGTTTTAGGTCGCACATTAATTGAGCATGTAATCGATGCGGCGAATGATTTAAACCCCAGCCAATTAGTTGTTGTTGTTGGAGCACATCGCGAATTAGTTGAAGAAGTCGTTAGCAAAGTTTCACCAGGTGCCAAAATTGTGGTTCAAGAAAAACGTGGCGGCACTGGTCATGCCGTACGAATGGCTTTAGAAAGCGTAAAAGTTTCTGCAGAGACCCCAATATTGGTTCTAGCCGGTGATATTCCTTTAATTACTTCTACAACTTTGCAATCGCTATTAGACACACATGTTGCAGAGCAGAATTCAGCGACAGTTCTTACCGCACAGATAGATGATCCTGAGGGTTACGGAAGAATTGTCCGTGATGAAACTGATGGAATTCTAAGAATCGTTGAAGATCGTGATGCAACTGAAATAGAGCGCGAAATTACTGAAATTAATTCAAGTGTTTACGTTTTTGATTCAACTGATCTTGTTGACTCTTTGAGCAAGATAAACAATAAGAATGCCCAAGGTGAAGAGTATTTAACTGATGCTATTGGAGTATTGCAGTCGGCTGGCAAGCGAGTAGAGCCAGTTATTGTTGAAGACTTCATTGAGATTCTGGGTGTTAATGATCGTTTTCAACTTTCAGAGTGCACCGCGTTATTACGCGATCGGATTAACCTGCACTGGATGAAAAGCGGCGTAACCATGATTGATCCAACAACTGTTTGGATTGATCCAACAGTTTCGTTGTCGCAGGATGTAGTTATTTATCCAGAAGTTGCGCTCGCCGGGAATACATCTATTGAAAGTGGTGTAGTCATTGGAGCCCGGACCACATTGATTAATTGTGAAGTAAAAAGTGGTGCAAATATTCGTGACTCATATTGCGATGGAGCTAAAATTGGAGCAGATGCAACGGTCGGACCATTTTCTTATTTGCGACCTGGAACTGTCCTTGAAAAAGGTGTAAAAGTTGGGGCTTATGTTGAAGTAAAGGAATCTCAAATCGGCGCAGGATCTAAAGTGCCACATCTTTCATATATCGGAGATGCCACCATTGGCGTTGGAACAAATATTGGCGCTGCAACTGTGACTGTGAATTATGACGGCGTAGAAAAGCATCAGACTGTGATCGGCGATCATGTTCGAATTGGCAGTGACACCATGTTGGTTGCGCCGCTTTCAATTGGCGATGGGGCTTACACGGCCGCGGGATCTGTAATTACTGAAGATGTTCCGGCGGGTTCAATGGGCGTTGGACGTGCGCGTCAACGTAATATCCTCGGGTGGGTGCTTCGCAAGCGCAGTGGAAGTGACTCAGCTAAAGCTGCCGAGAAAAATGCGAAATAACGAGGGGATCTAAATATGAGCAACGAGATTCGACTCTCCTCCGAAAAACGTTTGCGACTTTTTACTGGTCGCGCTTTTCCAGAGTTAGCCGAACAAGTTGCCGCTGAACTTGGTATTCCAATTACCCCAACATCTGCTTATGACTTTGCTAATGGTGAAATATTTGTTCGATTTGAAGAGAGTGTTCGTGGCTGCGACGCATTTGTTTTGCAAAGTCATGCAACCCCAGTAAATAAACACATAATGGAACAATTAATTATGGTGGATGCTTTAAAACGTGCATCTGCAAAAAGAATTACTGTTGTTGCTCCTTTTTATGGTTACGCACGTCAAGATAAAAAGCACCGCGGACGTGAACCAATCTCAGCTCGATTGATGGCGGATTTATTTAAGACTGCCGGAGCTGATCGATTGATGGTTGTTGATTTACATACTTCACAAATTCAAGGATTCTTTGATGGTCCAGTTGATCATCTTTTCGCACTTCCTTTGCTGGCAAATTATGTTGGAAGCAAAGTTGATAGATCGCGTTTAACAATTGTTTCACCAGATTCCGGTCGTGTTCGAGTTGCTGAACGTTGGAGCGATTTGTTGGGTGGATGTCCAATTGCGTTTATCCATAAAACTCGCGACCCAAGAATTCCAAATGAATCAACAACTGGACGAGTGGTTGGTGATGTCAGAGGACAAACTTGCGTAGTAATCGATGACATGATCGATACCGCAGGAACAATTACTAAAGCAGTCGATGCACTTTTTGAAGATGGCGCTGCTGAAGTAATAATTGCAGCAACACATGCGGTTATGTCAGGACCGGCTATTGAGCGTTTACGTAATTCACGCGCAAGTGAAATTGTTATTACAGACACTTTGCCAATTCCAGATGAATGGAAATTCGATCGATTAACTGTGCTTTCCATCGCTCCACTTCTTGGTCGAGCCATTCGTGAGGTTTTTGAGGATGGGTCAGTAACCAGCCTCTTCGATGGTCATTCTTAAGCCCCGTATAACTGCCTGAACCGCAATTTCCATTTCCAACCATCATTGGCTAACCTTCGGGTTATTCCGGCGAGGGGGAAACCTCCCGTTATCGACGGGGCTTCGAAAGAAGTTCTCGCTGGGCAAATAACCAGGAGGACGTAATGGCTGAGATCAAAATCGCAGGTGCCCGCCGGACTGAATTCGGAAAAGGTGCATCTCGCCGAACCAGACGCGATGGATTAGTTCCAGCTGTTATTTACGGCCATGGCGAAAATCCAATCCACATCTCATTGCCAGCTCGCGAACTTGGCATTGCCCTTAAATCTTCAAACGTGTTGCTAGATATTGATCTTGGAGATCATGTTGAGTTAACACTTCCAAAATCTGTTGTTCGCCATGCAATCAAAGGAACTCTTGAGCACATCGATTTAATCATTGTGCGTCGTGGTGAGCGAGTAGTTGTTTCTGTTCCAGTTCATACATCAGGTGAGTTCGATCGTGATGGAATTTTGGAACACAATCACAACTCAATCGAAGTTGAAACTGAAGCAACATCTATTCCAAACTTCTTAGAATTAGATATGACTGGCTTGCAAGCCGGAAGTTCACTCTATGCAGCTGATGTAAAACTTCCTGCCGGTGTAATTCTGATCAGCGATCCAAAGATGGTTGTTGTACATCTATCTGTTCGCTCTGCTCACGAAGAGCCTGCTGCTGTTGCTGCACCTGCTGAGGGCGCCGCTGCACCTGCTGACGCTGCACCTGCTGAGGGCGCAAAGAGCTAATCCGCTAGCCTTCTTTCATGAGTTGGCTTGTAGTAGGTCTTGGTAATCCAGGAAATGAGTATTCGGCAACCCGTCACAATATTGGGTTTCAGGTTGCTGATTATTTAGCTACACAAGTTGCCGGAAAATTTAGCAAACACAAATCAAAGGCCGAAGTATTAGAAGGACGATTTGGTGTCGGAGTTGATGCTCCCAAAATAGTTATTGCTAAGCCTCAAACTTATATGAATGATTCCGGGAAATCTGTAGTCGCGCTCAGAAATTTTTATCAACTTTCCAATTCTCAAATTATTGTAATTCACGACGAATTAGATATTGATTTTGCGAAAATCCGCGTCAAACAAGGTGGCGGAGATAATGGACATAACGGTTTAAAGAGTTTGACCCAATCTCTTACGGGTCCTGATTACTTCCGAGTCAGAGTTGGAATTGGAAGGCCAGTAGGGCATTTAGATGCTGCAGATTTTGTGTTGCAAAACTTTAGCAATATAGAAAAGAAATCATTACAAGATTTAATTATTAAAGCTGGGGATGCTGTTGAGTCAATTATGCGAAACGGTTTAGAGCGCACCCAACAAGATTTTAATGAATAGAGCGCTCGACCCAATCTAAGTATTTTTGGTATTCGGTATCGGCCATGTTTTGATCTTCAATAGTTGAAGTAAAGTGCAACTTTTCACCTGAAAATTTAGGCGCTAAAACTTCTGGAGAAATTCCAGTTGCGGCGCTAGCAGCCAAAATTGCTGCGCCAATACTCGAAGAATCGGACTCACTAAATGAGACAACTTCAGAGCGCAAAATACGACTTCTAATATCCAACCACAATTTTGATTGGTGTGATGCCCCACCCAGATGAACAACCGATGGCAATTCTTTACTTAGAGATTTAGCTTGATCGATTATGTGACGAGCCGTAAAACCAACACCAAAGATCACTGCATGTGCGATGTCGCTAAATTTGCTTTGGTGCGAGAGTCCGGCAAAGAGGGCTCGGATGTCACTACGCCAAATAGGTGCACGCTCACCGGCTAGAAAGGGTAAAAAGATTTCATTATGAGCATTGCTACTTTCCAGAGATTTCGAAAGCAACTCTTCTGGCGTGGAATTAAAAAGTTCTGCAGCCCAAGAGATAGCAGATCCACTACTTTGGGTTGGACCAAATATCACCGGTAACGGGGCACAACTTTCAGGGACAGTCGAAAGGTTATGTTTGCCTTCAGATAGTTTTGTGCAAGACATTCCAGCAATATCTGAACTTCCAGAGATTACAAATGCGGTGGGTTTGGAAAATACTTCAAGTGCCAACATTCCAGCAAGTGCATCTGACCAACCAATTG
The DNA here is from genome assembly GCA_044351765.1 of Candidatus Nanopelagicaceae bacterium. GTDB lineage: Bacteria > Actinomycetota > Actinomycetes > Nanopelagicales > Nanopelagicaceae > UBA3012. Next base: position 4,695 of record JBILFD010000007.1, read on the forward strand.
CCACTGGAATTCCAGGTGGGAGAAATTTATTGCTAACAGAAGTTTTAGCAGCGACATCCCATGGCTTATCTATCCTGGGTATTAATTCATTAGGAAGTCCAAGGCTGTCCCAAGCCTTGGTGGGTTTCAAAGTTGTTGCATGAATTAAACCTTTGCTTGACCAATTATCCGATGCAAATTCTCCAGTTAAATGAAAAAGCAAAAAATCTTTTGCTTGTAACAAGCGGGAACCTTTTTCTAAAACTTTTGGCTCATGCACTTTTAACCAGCGGACCTTCGGCAAAATGCCTGAAGGAGCCCAAGGCAAAGAGAGTCCAAAATCTTTTGCAACATCTGGGATTTCAGCGGCAAATAGATCTGCCTCTTTTTGTGAGCGCGTATCTTGCCAAGTCATTGCTGGCCGTAAAGGATTACCAAGAGAATCGGTCACCACCAATGTCGGGGTCTGACCAACAATTCCAACACCGGCAACTTTGGTTAAATCAATATCTAATTCAGTTAAAACTTTACTTAGCGCTGATAACCAATCGCGGGGATCTTGCTCTACCCAACTTTCATGTGGTCGATGCGTTTCATACCCAGCAGAAGCCCTGGCCAAGACAAGACCATCTTCATCAACTGCGGTTGCTTTTAGGGCAGAGGTTCCTAAATCAACTCCAAGCCAGATTTGCATAGCTCTCCCTTTCTGCCTGAGTTGAGGGTACCCTCACGTTTGCAACAGAAGGGGGCCGAGATGACAACTATAAAGAAGATCTCAACATATTTATTGGGGCAAGATCAAATTTTTGTAAAAATTGACACTTCAGAGCCGGGATTATTTGGTTGGGGAAGTGCCGCTTTTGCCGGTCACCATAAATTAATTGCAATTAGCGTTGACGATTACCTCACTGATTTTTTGGTTGGTAAAGAGATAACTGAGATTGAAGATATTTGGCAAACCTCTCAAGTGCAATCCTCTTGGCGAAATGATCCAGCGCTTAATTGTGCCCTTTCGGCAATCGATCAAGCGCTTTGGGATATTAAAGGTAAAGAAGTTGGAAAATCCGTTGTAGATCTCATCGGGGGGCGTGCCCGTAAAGCGGTACCAGTATTAGTGAAAAGCGAAAAGAATTTAAATTTAGGATTGATAGCTGAGATTGGTAAATTGCAAAAAGATGGATTCCAATACTTCTTGATTAACCCGGAGATGGATTCCAAAGCAGTTACCTACGGCAAACAAATTGTTGAAGTTTTTAGCAAATTACGTTCTGAGTTTGGCGATGAACTTTATTTCGCGCATGATTTTGATGGGCGATTATCACCTACCGAAGCTCTTGCAGTTGTTAAACGGTTAGAAAAATTTCATCCATTCTTTCTAGAAGATGTATTTCCTCCAGAACATATTGATTGGCACCTCGCAATGAGAATGCAAACAAAGGTTCCAATGGCGACCGGCAAAAGATTTGTAAATCCCCATGAATGGTTAAACATAGTTCCGCAAATGGCAATTGATATCTTGCGTTGCAACGTAGGCGCAATTGGCGGATTTAGCCAAGCCCTAAAAATTGGACATTATGCAGCTCCAATAAGTATTCGAACTTCATGGTCAGCTGGTCAATTGCAAAGCCCAATAGAGTCGGTAGCAACTGGCCATCTTTCTCTTAATCTGCTCTTATCCGGTCCGCTGGAATGGCACCAACCGTCCTCGGAAATCACCGACGTAGTCGGGGGATTGCCGGATCTGAAAAATGGGTACCTTTATTTCAATGCAAAACCTGGATTTGGTCTTGAAATTTCAGAGCAATCTTTGACCCTATTGAGTAATTAGCCAATAAATAGAAAGATAACCCACTATGACAACCATTAATTGTGTAAATGAAATTCGCAGCGAAGTTGGAGAAGGCCCAAACTGGGATGCATCAACTTCAACAATCTCGTGGGTAGATATTGCTGGAAAGTTATGGTTTGAGCAGAACATTGATGGTGGTCCAGTTACCACTCACTCAGTTCCAGAAGTAATTGGTGCCATTGTTGGCCGAAGAAAAGGTGGCTATTACGCGGCCACTAAAGAAGGATTCGCTGAGTTAAATCCAGATAATGGTTGGAAAGTTACTAAAGATTTTCTAAAAGAAGATGAGCGCATGAATGATGCAAAAGTAGATTCCGCTGGAAGGTTTTGGGCCGGCAGTTGCACCATGGGTTTTGTACCAGGAACTGGCTCATTACATGTTTTATCTGGTGATCTAACGATGAAAACCGTTGCTACTGGAATTACTCTTCCAAATGGTTTGGCTTGGAGTGCTGATAATTCATTTTTCTATCATGTAGATAGCATGGAACACGTTCTCACAAGTTATGAAGTTGATTTCGAAAACGCTGAATTGCACAACAAGAAAACTTTAGTTTCTTTTCCTGATGATGGATCAGTTCCTGACGGAATGTGTATTTCAGATGAAGGTCTATTGCTAGTTGCTATGTGGGGCGGCTCACGAATTGAAATTTATGATCAAAAAGGAAAGAAACAATCAGTTATAGATATGCCTGTGAAGCAACCAAGCTCATGTACTTTTGGTGGAGCCAATGGCGATCGCCTCATTGTTACTTCAGCACGTGCTTCACTTGGTGATAGTGCGAATGAATTAGATGGCGGATTGTTTATTGTTGATGGGCTCGGACTTACCGGTGCTCAGAGTGAAAAATTCAACGGTTAGGAGAAGTTATGCGCGCGCAATCACGTAATCACTCATGTCGGATCCACGATAATTTTAAAATCGGAAAGTTAGATGCTGTTGTATTAGAAAATGAAAAGTTGCGCATCACAGTTGCTGCAGGCCGTGGCGCTGATGTTGTTGAATTTCTTCACAAGCCTGGTGATCTGGATTTAGTTTGGCTAACTGCAAATGGATTGGCTGATGGCGAAGTCAATTACAACTACAACGACCCACTCGGCTCTTTCATTGATGAGTATCCAGGTGGATGGCAAACTATTTTTCCAAATGGAGGAGGCGCCTCAAATTATCAAGGTGCAGATTTTGGACAACACGCTGAAATGGCGCTCTTGCCATGGGATTTTAAGATTTTGAAAGATACACCCGAGGAGATTTCAGTCGAGTTTTTTGTTTATGGCCGCAAAACTCCATTCTTGGTTAAACGAACTATGAGTTTGAAATCAAATTCAACAACTTTAGATATGGTCGAAACTATTGAGAACTTATCTGATGTAGAGATTCCAACAATGTGGGGATTCCATTTCACATTTGGCCCACCATTTATGGATGATGATTGCCGCGTAGTACTTCCCGGAAAACCTACTGCGATGCCACACGCTAGTGAGGTTTATGGAAGTTCACGCAGACTAAATGGAAATGATCATTTTGCTTGGCCTGTTGGAGTTGGCCCAGATGGCAAGCCAGTTGATTTCAGCCATATTCCGCCACGAAATACTCCAACAGAATTGCTATACATAAAAGATTTAGAGCGCGGTGAGTATCGAGTTGAATCACCAAATAAAGGATTAGCTGCAGTTGTTAAGTGGGATAAAACAAATCATCCATACCTATGGTTCTGGCAAGAGTTCGGTGCAACTAAGGGATATCCATGGTTTGGTCGTCATTACAACATTGGCCTGGAACCATTTTCAAGTTTTCCTACCACTGGAGTAGTTGACTCTGTAAAAAATGGAACTGCTTTGATCTTTAAGGGTCGAGAGATCAAGAGCAACAAGTTCTCATTCGGTGTCGAAAAGTTATAGCAAGTAATAAATAAGGAGCGAAATGGATTTTGTTGGAAAAGTAGTAATTGTCACGGGCGCTGCAAAAGGCATGGGTTTTGGTGCTGCAGTTAAATTCGCAAACGAAGGAGCAAGCGTTGCACTAGTCGATAATGATGCTGCGACTCTTTCTACTGTTGAGAAGAACTTTCTATCATCAGGTAAGAAAGTAAAAGCTTTCCCAACCGATGTGAGTAGTGCAAAAGATGTTGAAAAGATGGTTGCTGGTGTTGTCGCTGAATTTGGCGCATTAGATGTAATTGCAAATTGCGCTGGAATTCAAACATACGGTGACGCTGTGGAGACCACAGAAGAGATTTGGGATAAAACCTTAGATGTGAATGTTAAATCTATGTTTTTGACCGCAAAGTATGGCGTTCCACATATGCGCAAACGTGGCGGTGGGGCAATTGTGAATATTTCTTCTGTTCAATCCATAGGTGCTCAAAAACAGGTTGTTGCTTATTCAACTTCTAAAGGTGCAATTAACGCATTAACTCGTGCCATGGCGATGGATTTTGCCGTAGATAAAATTCGAGTTAACTCAGTTCTTCCTGGCTCGGTTGATACACCTTTACTGCGTTTTGCTGCTGAAACTCATAAAGGTAGTAAAACCGTGGATGAAGTTGTGGCTGAATGGGGAAGTTCACATCCGATCGGTCGCATGGGAACTATCGAAGATATCGCTGAACTTGTTGCTTTCCTTGCTAGCGATCGAGCCTTATTCATCACCGGTTCAGATTATGTAATTGATGGTGGCTTGATGGCGCAGATTCCGGTAATACTTCCAGAAAAATAATCTGACTCAACCGGTGTTACGTAAACCTGCTGCAATCCCGTTAATGGTGAGAAGTAATGCACGACGTAAAGTTGCCTCATCGCTGTGGTCACCTTGGCGAACTCTTTGCAGAAGAGATACTTGCAGAAGTTGAAGTGGACGAAGATAGGCATCACGGACTTGCAAAGTGCGGGCAAGAATTGGTTGATCACTTAACAACTCGCTCTTGCCAGTTAAAAGTAAAATCTCTGCAACTGTTAGATCAAATTCAGCGCGGATTTTTTCCAAGAAGTGATGAAGCTCAGGGTTAACTAAAGTTTTTACATAATGTTCTGCCGTTACAAGATCTGTTTTCACAAGAGTCATTTCAACATTGCTAATGAATGTTCGGAAAAAATGCCATTCGCTAAGCATGTGCGCTAGAACATCAGATTTTCCAGCCTCACGAGCTGCCTTTAACCCGGTCCCAACCCCAAACCAGCCCGGAACAATTTGGCGCGATTGAGTCCATCCAAATACCCATGGAATTGCCCGGAGGCCGCTTAAGTCGGCGCTTGAATCTGGCCTTCTTGATGGTCGTGAGCCAAGGAAAAGATCGCCTAGTTGTTCTACTGGAGTTGATTCAAAGAAGTACTGAGGAAGATCAGGATGGTCAGTCAGGGTTCGATATTGCGTCATGGCCGCACCACTAACTAGATCCATGCATGAATCCCATTTAGCTAAATCTTTTGCACTTTGACGTGGTGCGCGATTTAAAACTGTCGCTTCTAAAGATGCTGCAAGCATCAACTCAACATTTTCGCGCGCAAGTGATGGGAGCGAGTACTTGTCGCTAATAACTTCACCTTGTTCAGTCATTTTAATTTCGCCATCGACTGAACCCCAAGGTAACGCAATTAACGCATCATAAGTTGGGCCGCCACCGCGACCAACTGAACCACCTCGGCCATGGAAAATGCGGAGTGCAATTCCATGTTTCATCGCAACATCACGCAAACGTCTTTGGGCACGGTGAATTTCCCACTGGCTTGTTGTAATTCCAGCATCTTTATTTGAATCAGAGTATCCGAGCATTACTTCTTGAACATTTCCACGTAGCTCAAGAATCTGTCGGTATTCGGGAACTGCAAGAAGTGTTTCCAAAATCTTGTCTGCAGATTGTAATTCAGCCACAGTTTCCAAAAGTGGAACGTACCCAATTAAAGAAAAAGGATCTTCGCGATTAAGATTCAATAAACCTGCTTGTTTGCCTAGAACTACTGCCGCCAATAAATCATCAGCACCTTTTGTCATGGAGACGATGTAACTTTCTATGGCCTCGTTGCCAAATCGCTCAATAATCTCACCTATTGCTTCAAAAGTTGCCAAAGTTTGTGATCCAAGATCATCAAGCTGGTCTTTTGAAATGCCAGCCAAGGGGCGAGGGTTTGCTAATTCCGCTGCTAATAAATTTAACCGTTCAGCACTGTTCAGCCCTAGGTAGTTTTTGGTTCCAACGCTAGCAAACAATTGATTTAAGAGATGATGATGGCGATCAGAGTGCTCACGTACATCAAGAGTTGCATGAGTTAATCCAAATGCTGAAACATTTCTAATCATTCGATCAAGTTCACCATTTGCAATCAATTCACCTTTATGACTCATAAGTGAATCGCGCATAATTAGCAGATCGTCAAGTAATTCTTGAGTATTTGCGTAGTCCCGCCCCGGCTCGTGATCTTTCAGGGACGCATGGCGCTTTTGAGTTAGCAACAATTTGTGGCGAATAGCAGTTGCTTTTAATCGATATGGCTCTTCAATGTTAATTCGTCTAAACCGTTCCTCAATCTCAGGCAAAATCTGTAAATCAGCTGCTACCGACGCAAGTAGTTCTGCGGAAGCCCCGGCAATACGAGTTGAAACAGAAAGTGATTGACGAAGTGCATCTAATCTTTCGAGAGTTACCCGAATGCTATGACCAACTTGAGTAGTAATAGCGTTTTTAGTTACTTCTGCAGTTACGTGAGGGTTTCCATCTCTATCTCCACCGATCCAACTTCCGAATGAAAGTGGGCGAGCGGTCGAATCAAGAGTTATTCCAAATTTATTTAGCTCAAATGCAAAATCTTCAAGAACTTGCGAAACTGTCGATCTGCTTAAATCATCTAAGTAATAAAGCGCATTCATTGCTTCATCTATTGGTTCTGGACGTTCTAAGCGCAACTCATCTGTTTGCCACAATAGTTCAATCTCTTCGGCAAGCCGACGATTGTTTTCTGGTGCATTTTTTGCATCAAGTAAATCTGCGATCGTTGCAAGTTTGCTCAAAATAGATCTACGTGCCGCTTCAGTTGGATGTGCGGTGAAAACTGGTCGCACTGAAAGGGATGCAACACTTCTTGCTAGTTCATCTCGAGAAATCTTTTGGTCAGCGATCCGATTGGATGCGCGTTGCAACCAGGATTCACCATTTACACGTTCGTTTGCCAATGTGCGGGCACGGTGAACTTGTTCAGCAACATTTGCTAAATGA
>JBILFD010000139.1:0-3284 GCA_044351765.1 Candidatus Nanopelagicaceae bacterium
CTCTACACGCTGGTTTACGATCCTAAATCATTTAAATCTTCATAGCTACGAATAAAACTAAGCAGAGCCTTACAAATCTTTGTGGGCAAGAACGTGGGCATTTGCCCTTTTCGAGCGTGAGTCGAAAGCCTCCGGCTTATAGGGCGACTCTTCTTTACTTTACTCTGTATCTATTCGTTTCTAGCGCTGACTTCGCTTCTTCAGTGCTCCCACCATCCGCATGACAATGGCAACCAAAATCAATCCATAGACCAGTATAGAAAATGCCCACTTGACAGCTGAGCATGTTGATGCAAGTTGCGCGGTCGACGAAGAAATCGTTCCGTCTGCAAGGTACTGCTTTGACAGAGTAGCTAAGGCAAAGTTCTCCAACCAATCAAAGAGCACTTGAGCAAATGGGAGCAGATTCAATAGCCTAAGCTTTTGCGAATATGGCTTATACAAAATCGACACCCAGATCACATACATAATTCCGTAGATCAAACCAAAGAGAGAGTCCCAAACCTGATTGAAGTTTATGTAGGCGTTAATCATTTGATCAGAACGTTCTGCAAGGAAGGCGAGAATCTCTGTCTGACCAAAGCCCAACGAAGTTCCTAGCGATTTAACATTGCTGTTGGCAACTTCAAAAGCCGTTCCTTTTTTTGTTAGGAAAAAGAGTAGGTAGCCCGCAAAGACGGAGGTAGCCAGCAATGCGGTGACCAGGTTTGACTTTGTGTAGAAAAACTGTGACGCGCGACTTAGAGGCCCAGATTTTCTCGACGGGTCTTTGCTCTCAGTGCTTTTGCTCGACATATTCAAATTTTACCAGTCGAATTTAACATCAAACCAAGCAACTCCAGCTTATGGGGCGAGTCTTCTTTAAAACATCAAATTTGGAAATATTTGTGGGCAAAAATGTGGATTCTGACTCAATCTCGGCCTAAACTAATTGCAAACTTCAGGAGGAATTATGTCGCAACAACGTAATCGAATAGATCCTGCATCAAGGGAGCCGCTTGAAGGGTTGCTTGCAGCAATCCCTGGCGGATTTAATTCCATTTCAGATATCGAACAACGGCGAGCAGTTGTTGGGCAGTTATTGGTTGAGCCAGAGCTCGACAAAAATGTGACGATGGAAGAAAGATTGATCCCGGGAGCTGCCGGAGAGCAGAAGATTAGAATTTATCATGCTAAAAAATCAAAAAAACCAGCACCCGCTTTGGTTTACATCCATGGTGGTGGAATGATTCTTGGCAGCATTGCAGGTGAAGCTGCAATTTCGCAAATGTTTTGTGCACAAACTGGGGCAACCGTGATTTCAGTTGATTATCGAAAGGCACCGGAATTTCCGTACCCATGTGGACCAGATGATTGCTACTCAGCGGCTAAATGGGTCTTTGATAACGCATCAGAATTAGGAATAGATGTTAAGAACATTGGAATTTATGGTGGCTCAGCCGGTGGTGGATTGGCTTTAGCCGTTGTACTAATGGCGCGAGATAGAAAAAGTATGAACTTCAAATATATGTTGCCTATTTATCCAATGATCGATGACCGTGACGAGACATCATCAACCCATGAAGTCACCGAAATTGGAATTTGGGATCGATCTGCAAACATTGAGGCCTGGAATTGGTACTTAGGCGGTAAGCCTGCCGATAGTTACGCAGCCCCTGCCCGCGCCACTGATCTCTCGGGATTACCTCCAGCATTTATAGATGTGGGTGAGTTGGATGCCTTCCGCGATGAAGATGCAGAATTCGCATTGCGTCTTTTGAAAAGTGGAGTTGCCTGCGAATTTCGAATTTATCCAGGTGCGTATCATGGCTCAGAAATTTTTGCCCCAGAAGCAGAGTTATCTAAGCGCATCGTGGCAGGCCGTGTAGATGCATTAAAGCGCTTTATAGCTCAATTTTGAATTTATAGTAAGGAATTATGTCAGTTAATCGTATTGCGCCAAAAGCCGCGGAGATAATCACAATTGAACTATTTGCGCGTGCTTGAGCCGCGGTTGAAAGTGATGTGTAGTCAAGTGCGTTATAGAGAACTCCACTATAAACATTGGATGCGACATCACAATGCGATATATCTACCTCTTTGTGCTTTTTTAGCAAAGCCGTTCGAGTTGTAGTTAAATCTGCCTGAAAAGAAAGAGCATTCAACTTCAAAGCTTTAAGTTTTTCAGGTTCGTTCTTTTTCTCACTTGGTGGAAGAAGTATTTTCATTGACTATTTTTCAATTGAAGTGGGCGATGATCGCACCAATAATTGTCATGGAGCCAATTTACCTTCATTACGGGAGAGAATCAGAAATTTTCTGGGAAATCTGAGTTCAAATGAAGTTGCATACAAGCCCAATTCCCCTTAATATTTAAGGACGTTAAGGGGAGTACCTCGCGAACGCACCTTCGTCAATACGGATAGAAATATCCCGGAGCTGCGACCACATAGTGGTTGAGGGAGACCTTGGCACCGAGACCCTTTAACGAATAGGTGTAATAGATGAATGTTTCATTAACCACATGGTTTGTAGTAATCGGCGCGATTCTGGCGTTAATCATTGTTGATCTCCTGACAGTCAGTCGCAAGCCTCATGACGTAAAGTTTAAAGAAGCATCTATTTGGTCTATTTTCTATATCGCAGTGGCGATTGGTTTTGGAATTTGGGTTTGGCAAAGCGCAGGCTCTCGATACGGAACTGAGTACTTTGCTGCCTACTTGGTAGAAAAATCTCTGTCCGTCGATAATCTTTTTGTTTTCATTATTATTTTGGCGCAATTCAAAGTTCCTTCGATCTATCATCAACGAGTATTGATGTTTGGAGTGCTCTTGGCGCTGGTGTTGCGTGGAATTTTTATTGCTGTCGGTGCCGCTGCACTTGCTGCGTTTAGTTTCACTTTTGTGATTTTTGGAGCAATTCTGATCTGGACCGGCGTAGGACTATTTAAGCATTGGGATGAAGATCCATCTCCTGAAGATAATGCACTTGTTAAAACAATCAGAAAAAGAATTGCCATGACAGATGAATTTCATGGTTCAAAGGCATTTACCAAGATTGATGGGAAGCGAATCGCAACACCTATGTTTTTGGTAATGATTGCGATTGCATCAACCGACTTGTTATTTGCTCTAGATTCAATTCCGGCAACCTTTGGCGTAACCCAAGAGCCATTTCTAGTATTTGCTGCAAATGCATTCGCTTTGCTTGGTCTCCGAGCTTTGTACTTCTTGCTAAAAGGCTTGCTTGATAAGTTAATTTATCTGTCACTAGGCCTATCGATTATTTTGATGTTCATCGGTGTT
>JBILFD010000140.1:0-3279 GCA_044351765.1 Candidatus Nanopelagicaceae bacterium
ATTTCTTGCGCGCACCCTCTAGATCGATTGTTAATAAATGTCCTTTGCCGATTTCGCGCAGGATTGCGCCCATGTAAATTGAAGACTTGCCGTGGAAAAATCCGATTTCTAGAAAATTAGAGAGATCGTACTCTTTTACTAAGTCGCGAATGATAAGAGCTTGCGCCTCTTTCATGTATTTAACTGAACCAAATTCACGCGTAATGTCAGTAATCCCAAATGCATTTTTTACTGCAGCCATGAAATCCTCCGGGTGGTAGGCGGAAATCATCTCTCTATCAGATTACTAAAAAACCAATTTTAGGAAACTTTAGATGAACAAAACTTTGGCTTTAAAATTAGCGATCCAGCAAGTTGCGCTTAGGGTTATACGGTTCACTGCTCTTATTTTTTTCATTATTTTTCTTATGGGCAATAGCGCTCAAAACTTCAAGCGCTACACGATTTGCCAATATTGCCGTTATGTCAGCGCAATCATATGGAGGAGAAACTTCAACAATATCCATTCCAACAACGGGAACTTCAAGTGCAATACGACGCACTGCTTCAAGTAATTCACGACTGGTTAATCCACCTGGTTCAGGAGTGCCCGTTCCTGGTGCCATTCCTGGATCAACAACATCAATATCTACAGAGAGAAAAACTCCAACGCAATCTTGCATTACAGTTTTGAGTGCTTCATCAAGAATGAGATTTAATCCGCGTGCGTTGATTTCAGTCATCTCATAGGAACGCATTCCTTGTTCGGACATCCACTTTAAGGTTTCATCTTCTGGCCAATATCCTCGTAATCCAATTTGCAGAAAACGATCGCCTCGAACTGCGCCTCGCTCAATTAACCGGCGCATCGGGGTTCCGTGTCCGTAAAGTTGCCCCATCTGATTGTCACCAGTATCTGCATGGGCATCAAAATGGATCACTCCGATTTTGCCCCAACCAAGCGCTTTGGCAACGCCGGCAATATCGGCAGATGCAATTGAATGATCTCCGCCAAGTACCAGTGGAATTGCACCGCTCTTGGCAATTTTTTCGCTCTCAACTTCAAGCAGATTTAAAGATTCTTCTAAATGACTTGAGGGCATTGCTAAATCGCCAGCATCTACTACTTTTAATTGTTGAAGTGCATCTACGCGTAATGCTAAATGTGGGCGGGAACCATCATGAGGCAAGTAATCTCCGGCTCGAATTGCCATTGGTCCAAATTTAGTTCCAGAGCGATGTGAAGTTCCTCCATCGACCGGAGCGCCAACAATTACAACATCGGCATCAGCATAAGTTTTTTCAATTTCCAAATCACATGCTGGAATTCCTAAAAAGGTGAAGTTAGGCCCATAAAGGTTTCCATAATTTGCCATGAATTAAGCCTATCCCTCGACCTTAAGAATCGAAACCTAATCCAAGTCGATCTAAGAATCGAAGCCATAAATTACGTTTACCGCTGTGCTCATCTGCTCTGTTTATTGACCAACGGGTAATTTGAATAATCAAATACCGGAATGGTTCAGGTGGGAATGCCAATGGTTTTTTGCGGACCATCTCTAGCCTGGTTCGTTCATTATCTAAGCCATCTAGTAAATCCAACATCACTTGCGCACCAAATCTTGTTGCGGCAACTCCTAAACCGGTATACCCCAAAACTGTTGCAATTCGCTTGTCTCTACTAACCGTCCAAAATGGTGAGAAGCGGGTGCAGGTATCAATTGCCCCACCCCAAACATGTGTGAATTTGATTCCTTCAAGTTGCGGAAAGGTGCGAAGGAAATGTGAGGCTAATTTTGCATACGTTTCTGGACGCGCTTCATACTCTTGGCGAACTTTTCCACGGAAATTGTAGATGGCATCCCATCCACCCCAAACGATGCAATTCTCGTCAGTTAGACGGTAATAATGGAATTGATTTCCTGAATCCGAAACACCTTCGCGATCTTTCCAGCCGATGCTTTCTAATTGAGCTGGAGTCAATGGCTCGGTAACTATTTGGTAATCGTAAACTGGAACTATATATTTACGAGTTTTCTTAATTAGTGCTGGATAAACATTTGTAGCAAGTGCAACTTTTTGGGCGTGCACTTCTCCATAAGCAGTATGAGCAATCACTGCTGTTTTGGTTTGGACCAATTCTTCGACACGTGAGTTCTCAAAAATTTGCACACCTAAGGAGAGACAAGCACGCTCTAATCCCCAAACAAGACGTGCTGGATCAACAAGTGCTGTTCCATCATGGTCGAAAATGCCACCCTCATAAATTGGTGAATGGATTCGCGCTTGAATCGCTTCCTTATCTAAAAATTCCACATCATCGCCAAGTGCATTACGTTCAGCGGCCTCTTCGCGCATACCTTCTAATTGCCAAGGGGCAATAGCAACCCGTAACTCACCCGTTCGTTCCCAACTGCAATCGATGTTGTACTTTTTAATTGCTTCTTCTATTGCATCTAAATTTTCCCAACCAAGTCTTTCAATAGTCTCCATCTCATCTGGAAATCTTCTTTTACCGTTTTGATATCCATGCGTTAGTGAGCTGTTACAGAATCCCCCGTTACGGCCAGATGCACCAGCACCGGTTTCACGCATTTCAACAATAACAACTGAGCGATTTGGATCTTCTTCTTTGGCCAGAATTGCAGTCCACAATCCGGTGTATCCGGCGCCAACAATTAATAAATCAGCATGCACTTCTCCAACCAATGCCGAATGCGGCAGTGGTTCTAATGGATCTGAGTCAAGCCAGTAGAGATCAGGTTGTGCATCTCTTAAATGGCGAACAATCTTTGGGTCGATGTCAGACATCGCACTAACCGGCCGTAACCGGAGCCACCCCTTAACCAACAATTTCGGTTGTCCCGGGTCCTCCGGAGTCCAACCCCACTACCGGGTCTCAAAGAGACCAACTTTTCGTAGTGGAACAGGTAAATCCTAGTGCTTATTTTGCAATCTGCGGGCTTTGGCACTGGAATAAATTTGAGCCGAAATCACGATCGCGAGGGCGATTAAGAACATGGCCGACCCAATTACGTTGGCTTGAGCGGGGACCCCACGGGCGGATGAAACCCAGACAAATTTAGGGAAGGTATTGACCGTTCCTGAGTTGAAGTTGGTAATGATGAAGTCATCAAAAGAGAGCGAAAAGGCCAATAGGGCGGCCGCGGCTATTCCGGGAGCCACTAAAGGAAGGGTTACCCGGCGGAAGGTTTGCCACTCTGTTGCATATAAATCACGAGCAGCTTCTTCTAGTTTGGGGTCTAAGGATGCAATTCTCGCTTTAACGGTAACAACCAC
>JBILFD010000008.1:0-11653 GCA_044351765.1 Candidatus Nanopelagicaceae bacterium
ACCTGAACCAGAGTGCTCATAGGTTAAAAGGTACCGCCTATAGGGATTAGAAAGAGGCTGCAAACCGTCTGAGTGAGAGTTTCACACCAAATAATAAGGATGGCGCTATCAAAGGCAGGTACCAGCGCTCAAGTTCTTCGCTCCAATTAAACCGAGTCAAAGTGGGCGAGATTTCTTGCAACTGGAAAGTTCCGCTGCCACGCAACCAGCGGCCGGTATGAATCACATCGCAGCGAGTTGGTGGTTGCCACAAATTCACTTCCATCGTGTCCAAGATTCCAAACAATTTTCGCTTTGGAAAAACTCCAGTGAAAGCTGCAATCTTGGTTCCCAAACCTTCAGTTTTTCGTTCGACAACGACATCGGTTGCCAGCATCCAACTACCTTGGCTCTCCCAATCAACCATCTTGTTCCACACTTCATCAACCGGTGCCGCAATCTCTACTGTTAATTTAAGCAACATTTCTTAAATTCCTTACCTCTCTAAAAGCTAATGGAGTTATTACGGCTATTACAGTCATGATGGCCAGTAAGCGAGAGGTTTGCGCTACTCCGATTGCTTCGATTATTGGCCCAATCACTACTAGACCTATTGGCGCCAGCGCATATGATCCAAGTGCATCATAGGAAATTACACGTGAATATGATTCACTCGGAATATGTTGTTGCATCGAAGTACTCCATGCAACATAAAAAATTTCAATTGAAATTCCAGTTGCAAAGGCGATCAAAAGCGTTGCAACGAGTTGGTTTGGCACTCCAATTATGAAGATCCAAAGACCTACAAATATCTCCGGCAAAATTCCAACCAACAATGGCCGGCTCATGTGGATCTTTAGCGCTAATACTCCCCCAACGATCATCCCTAAAGTAATTGCGGCGATGACCCAAGACCATTCCTTTGGTCCACCATTGTGTTCTTTGGTAGCTATTGGCCCAAGCACTCCAAGAGTCGCCTCATATGCGAGATTTATAAAACTAAAAGCGATAACAACAACCACAACCCATTTACGGGAAATGAACTCATGCCAACCTTCGCGCAATTCGCGCCACATAGCCGGAGCTTTCTCGCTACTTTCCGCAGTAATCGGTTTTAAGTTAATTGTCCAAACTAGGATTCCTGCGATTAAAAAAGAAATACCGTCAATCAAAATTGCCCAACCAGCACCAAAGGTTGCCACCAGAATTCCTGCCACTAAGGAGCCAGCCACATATCCAAAGTTTGTCAAGAGGCCGTTAACCGCATTTCCTTTTTGTAACTGCTCTTTTGGAAGAATCTCTGGAAGCATTCCCGAAAATGCTGGCCACCAAAATGCATTTAATACCCCAAAACAAAATCCGGTAAAACATAAAAGAGCAATTGTAGTAAATCCAAAAATAAAAGATGCTGCGCTTAGAAAGACAAATAAACAACCAACGATGTCAGAGCCGCCAACAATTTGATTTCTTTTAAAGCGATCCCCGGCTACGCCTCCGAAAACCATAAATGCGATTGTCGGTGCCAATTGCACGCCAAGCACCAGGCTGACATCGGATGCACTGCTACCAGGTAAAGCAAGAATTCCAAATGAAAGTGCGATTGGCATAAAGCCATTACCAAAATTTGAAATCAATCGAGCAGATACCAGTTTGGTAAATCCTGGGTAATTTCGTAAAACCCTTAAATCCTCTAACATAAATTAGATTTTCTTAATGCAAGCATCGAGTGCATCATCAATACTCTTAGTCCACGCTAAAGCTTCGAGTTGATGCGGTTTCACAAATTTTTCGCGTTCAAGATGATTCAAGAATTCTCTAAGGGGTGCATAAAATTCTGTTGGGTCGAGAATGACAAGTGGTTTCTTACTAAATCCTAGAGTGCCTCCTACCCAAATCTCGAAAAACTCTTCCATCGTTCCAGCACCGCCAGGCAGAGTAATGAATGCATCAGAAAAATCATCCAACAAAGCTTTTCGCACTCGCATGTCATCAACAACATGCAACTCATCGGCATGATGGTCTGCAAATTCAATATCAGCTAATCTTTTAGGAATTACGCCTACTGTTCGACCGCCTGCCTCTCTGCATGCGCGTGAAACAGCGCCCATCATCGAAACCTGGCCGCCACCCCAAACTAAACTCCACCCTCTTTTTGCAATGGCCTGCCCCAATGCGTGCGCCAAGTCGACGTATTTTTCATCGATGGCTTCCGAGGCGGAACAGTAGACACAGATTCGCATGCGCTCAGGATAGAGGGGAAGCGGTAGCGTTTGCCCCATGAATAAGACGGCTTCGGGAATTGGTATTGCCACTATTGCAACCTCAGGTACCACATTAGATGTTTGGTACCCAGCGCCAAACCTTGGTTCATTAGCTGAAGCGCAAAAAGATGGAAGTATTAAGTCGAATTTAGAGAAACTGGCACTTCCAGATCCGGTTCGCGGCGTTACTAGAAAAATTGTTGAAATCGAAATTGATCTTAATACACCTCCTAAATCAACTGAAGATGTATATCTGCGTTTGCACTTGCTTTCGCATCGATTGGTTGCTCCACATGGCTTGGCGCTAGATGGAGTATTCCCATTGCTTGCTAATGTCGTTTGGACCTCGCAAGGACCTTGTGAAAATAATGATTTTGAAATGACTCGGATGCGAATGCTCGCCCGTGGTCCAGTAATTGTTTATGGTGTAGATAAATTCCCGCGCATGGTTGATTACGTGATGCCAACCGGAATTCGAATCGCTGATGCTGACCGTGTCCGACTTGGTGCGCATCTTGCAAGTGGCACAACTGTGATGCATGAAGGTTTCATTAACTTCAACGCAGGAACACTTGGAACATCAATGGTTGAAGGTCGTATTTCTGCTGGAGTTGTTGTTGACGATGGCTCTGACATAGGCGGTGGAGCATCAATCATGGGAACACTAAGTGGCGGTGGTAAGGAAGTTATTTCAATCGGTAAAGGATGTCTGCTTGGTGCAAATTCTGGATTAGGAATTTCTCTCGGTGATAACTGCGTAATTGAATCTGGTACGTACATCACAGCGGCTTCTAAAGTTTTACTTCCAGATGGTCAGATCGTAAAGGCGCGCGAACTATCTGGTGCGCATGGTTTGTTATTCCGTCGCAATTCACAAAGTGGCGGACTCGAAGTAATTCCCCGAACCGGTACTTGGGGTGGCTTAAACTCCGTTCTTCACGCGAATTAATTAATCCCCACGTAAAGATCTGAAGGAATATCAGAGCCAATAATTGTTACGGAAGCAATAGTGGGATACAAAGCTAAAGTCTCCCGCACAATCTCTACGCTTTGCTCCTCAGAGATTTCAGGTCCTAACACCACAATTGGTGAACGCCAAGCCCCACTTAAAATTGCCGCAGCAAGTGATCGGGTGACTATCACTCTGCTGGGGGCTGGATTATCAGTTACCTGGTATGGATAAATTCCAGAATTTTTCCGCTTAGCCAAAAATTGCAAAACTGATTTGCTTTCTTTCTCAAATGATTTCCAAATAATTGGCGCATTTGCCGACATGAGTGTATTTGATTGCGTTGCAAGCCATTCACTCTCTTCGTTATAAATAATTAGCGGATTTCCAGTCATTTTTTGACCAAGAGTAAGCGCCACACTTTGAAAGTCAGCACCAGAAATAAAAGTTGGATTTAATCCAGCTTTCTTGACAGTTGTTTTGGATGGAAGTGAATTAAGGTTTCCAATTAAAGTTACTTTCTTAATTTTTCGACGATTAAGTTCAGTAATTGTTGCATCACTTATCTTTCGTCCAGAGGTAACAAAAAGTGGGGTTTTTTGAGAATTAGCAAACGCCATGGCTGAGATAGTAACTTCTGGTTCTTCATCAATATTTACAAGAATCGCATTTTGCGAAGTGGTCCAAAAATTCTTGGCAACAGCAATCGCAATTTCATCTGTAAAATCTGTACTGATCACTTTGGCATTTAATTGAATCCAAGCTGAAGGCAATTTCAATAAAGACCTAAATTTCTCGCCGGTTAATTGCGAACTTTTTCCATTAGTACTGAAGGCAGAAACTCTTTTTACCGCACCTCCTCCAGTACGTGCGGTAACTTCATATCTGGCGACATCAGGCAAATTAAAAGCTTTAGCCATGTTCGCCTGAGAAATTGAACGCGCCCAACTGCTGTACGAAGGATTAATAGTTGAATCTAAACTCCACGGGTCTGGTACCGATAACAGGTAAGGAACTGGGGTTCCCCATACATCTTGTACATTTTCCGTTACTCCTCCGGTGGACGATGCGTAGTAGGCAAAAATTGGTTTTCCTTTATACAAAATAGCTAAACCTGTATTTGTATCAGGCTGAGTTACAGAAACTGCATCAACCCATTTTTTACCATAAACCGCTTCTACCTCTTTAGACCAACCAACAAAATTTTGATCTTGGGTTGAGGAATATAAATTGCAATCACAAATCTTCCGTAAATTATCTTTTTTCGCTAAACCGAAAGTGCGGGCTGCAATCACTTGCGCTTCGAGGGCTGCACTTGGCCAAGAGGATGGGACCTCTCCGATCCCTCGTAAGTATTCATCATGCAACCGTAAAGTGTTGGTGACAATAATTGCGGCGGAGGTTAAACCACCTGAAACCAATTTAACTTGCGCCTGTCCATAACGATAACGTTTAGTGGTTGTTCCTACCTTCATCTTAAGCAAGGAATTTTCACCAGCAAGAGCAGTAGTGCCACTCCAACGAATCGTCCAAATTCCTCCTTGGGGCAAGGCGGTATTAGCCCCTGTTGCTGGATCGCTTATGGATGAGATCAAGGCTTGTCCCAAGATCGAGAAAGTTAACGACCCTCCTATTGGCAAAGTTGTCGCTGCAGTCGCAGTTTCAACTATGCCTGGTGCAAGATCTCCAGGAAATATCTGGAGAGAGCTCGGAACAGATGAAAGCGATTCATTTGAAAAAGTTACAGATTGAATTTTGTCAGCGATGTTTATCCGCAAAAACGCGGAATCATCAACAGGTGCTACTTCAACTCCAGAATAGTAATGAGTCAAGATTTCAGTGGCAGTTTTGCCTTCTCTTGCCATCCCAAAAGCGCCTACTTGGCTCATTCCAACGCCATGTCCATACCCAGAACCCCGGAAGTCAAATTTCTCAGGAACATCAGCAGCATAAGCAGATACTGGCGAAAGATTTTGAAAAATTAAGGCAATGGCTAGCGAAATTGAAAAGCGACTACTAAAGATCTTCATCAGCCGACGATGATTTTGCAACTTGAAGTGATTCCTTGTACGCCGCAACTACCTCTTCGGGATTACCGCGCATGATAATTTTACCTTTATCTAGCCATATGACGTCATTGCAAATTTCTTTAATCGTTGCAAGAGCGTGACTTACTAAAATTATTGCTCGATTTTCACCGCGTAATGTTTTTATTTTCTCTAACGACTTCTTTTTGAATTTTGCATCGCCGGTACTTAGCGCCTCATCCACGATTAAAACATCAGGTTCAACAACTACTGCCAC
The DNA here is from genome assembly GCA_044351765.1 of Candidatus Nanopelagicaceae bacterium. GTDB lineage: Bacteria > Actinomycetota > Actinomycetes > Nanopelagicales > Nanopelagicaceae > UBA3012. Next base: position 5,494 of record JBILFD010000008.1, read on the forward strand.
GGCGAATGCTAAACGTGAGTACATGCCTGCAGAGTAAGTTTTCATGGGCGAATCAATGGCTTCACCAATATCTGCAAAATCAGCGATCGCCGAAAATTGATCTTCTATTTCAGATTTGGTTAATCCAGCAGCCAATCCACCGAGAATCACATTTTCACGTCCCGTTAATCGTGAGTTAAAACCGACTCCTAATGAAAGTAGCGTGCTTACCTGACCATAAACTTCAACTCTTCCAGCTGTTGGCGGAACGATTCCTGCGACCACCCGCATCAAAGATGATTTTCCAGCGCCGTTCGCTCCAATGACTCCTAAGACAGATCCATATGGGATCTCCAGGTTTAAATCTGTAAGCGCATTGACTGTACGTATTTTTCGACCAGTTCGAGTTAGAGCTTGTCGGAAGGTCGGCTTTTTCTGAACAGTAGTTTTATAAATCAAATTCAATTTTCGAACAGAGATTGCTACCTGTCCTTCTTTGTGGGCTTCAGATTCGAAGAGCAAATTCGCGCTCCCTTCTCATAAACATAAAAACTGCAATTAGTAAAAGCACAATCGCCCAAGAAAACATCGTCACGAAATTTGCAACTGTGGGTGCTACACCCTTAATGAGTATGTCTGTCCACGAACCAATAAATGTGTACAGCGGATTCAGGTATGAAATTGGTTTCAATGCTGGTTTCAATTGTTCGGCTGTGTAAAGCACTGGTGATAAATATAGCCATGCGCGTGTGAAGTAAGGTAAGAAATTCTTAGTATCTCGGAAATACACATTCAAAATTGAGGTAATAATTGCTGTTCCAAGTGCAAAAATAATTGAAGCGAGTAGTACTGGAAATAGATAGAAAAGTTCAGGGCCAATTGGAAGTCCGAGAATTAAATGCATGAAACCTAGAATGAAAAAAGTTGGTAAAAACTTAAAAAACGATATGACAGTTGCGGAAATTGGAAGAATCAATCTTGGGAAAGCAGAGTTCAGTACTAATTTGCCACCGCTGGTGATTGATTTTGAACCAGCCATCATCGAGTTTGTAATAAAGTAAAACAAAAAAAGCCCTGCGGTCAAATGTGCAAATCTTTCCGAACCAGTATCACCACCAATAACTGTGATTAATAAGTAATAAACAAATGCAAGAATCAGTGGATTAAGAATTAACCAAAGTTGTCCAAAGAAGGATCCAAAATTTTGTGCGCGCAACTCGGATCTTGAGTAAGCGCTGATAAATTCACGGCGGCGCCAGACATCAGAAAAGTACGGTATGACCGGAGGGAGTCCTCCTTTAAATGGCTCATATATCTGGACTTTTCCCATTTGCTTATCGTACCGGCTAGCCTCGACGTAAACCTCTTTTTGAAGAGGACAGGAAGCCCCAGCCCCATGACATGTGCATCGTCGCAAGGACAACAGGCAGCGTAAATTTTGTAGCAAAACTCTTTCCCACGACAAACCCACTAATCACTACTCCCACTAAATATCCAATAGGTGCAATTAAAAATATGGATGAGAAAAATAATCCGAAAAGGAGTCCTATTGAAGTAAGTGCCAAAGTAATCGGCGGTGCCAAATATCTTAAATTAACAGTGCCCGAATGAGTTCTCATAACTTGACGGCGCCATCTGCCGTATTCAAAATACTGTTTTGCTAGTGCTCGCACGGTAGATCTAGGGCGGTAGGTAACATGTAACTTTGGCTCAAAATAAACTACTCCACCATTTTTCCGCAATCTAAAATTCAATTCCCAATCTTGCGCGCGTATAAAAGCTGGATCAAATCCACCAATTGCATCAATCGCGGATTTTAGAAAAACACCGAGGTAAACGGTGTCGGTTGGTCCGGCTTCTCCCCCTGTGTGAAAACGTGAACCTCCAACACCAACCGGTGATCTCATCGCTAACGCAACACTTTTTTCAAATAAAGTTTCACCTTGGGCAGCCATGATGCCGCCGACATTTACTGCACCGGTTTCAAGTAATGTCTTTACTGCGATTCGAATGTAATCTTTTGGTAAGAGAGCATGGCCATCTACTCGAACAATAATTGGATGAAGTGCTGCAGCAATTGCAGCATTTAAAGCTGCTGCAGTTTTACCGCTTGGATTTTGAATCAATTTGATGCGACTATCTTCTTTAGCTAACTGGGCTGCGATTTCATTTGTTCGATCTTTTGACGGTCCCAGTGCCAAAATAATTTCAAAATCCCCCGTGAAATCTTGTGAGGTGATGGCAGCCAGAGTTGCCGCTAAGTATTTCTCCTCATTTAAGACTGGGAGTATTACTGAGACGGAGTTCTCATGAGCATCGGGCGTGGTCATATAGGTAAGAAGGTACCCTCCGTTTAGGCTGTGCGGTGTGAAAGCCACCGAAACTTTGCTCGCAGGTCGCACTCCTGGGCAACGGCGAATGGCTTTGATTTCATCAGTCATCGTGCTGATTTCTGCAGTTTCGTGGGGTTCCTTCTCTTTGGCTTCTGCAAGTATCAAACGCGTAGATGTATTTGAAGGCCGGAAAGAACGACCAGATCGCCTTGCAGGTTCGGCTATCAATTATTTGATTGTTGGTTCCGATACTCGAGTCGGGTTAACCAAAGCCGAAATTAAAGAGTTGAGAGTTGGTTCAACTGCAGTTGCTGCTGGCAAACGGGCGGACACCATGATTTTGGTGCACATAAGTAAAGATAGAGACCGGGCAACAATAGTTTCTATCCCTAGAGATACATTTGCAAAAGTTCCGGAGTGGACTGACAGCACCGGGAAAGTCCATCCTCCAAGTTACTCCAAGATAAATGAGACTTTTGGAAAAGGCGATGCAAAACTACTAGTGCAGACTTTAGAAGGAATGACAAACTTACGAATTGACCACTATGTTGAAGTAAGTTTTCTTGGATTTAAAAATATGGTTGACGCTCTTGGGGGTGTCACCATTTGTACCAAAAAAGATATCAACGATCCGAAGAGCTATCTGAAACTTAAAGCCGGTGTTCATAAATTAAATGGAATTGATTCTCTGAAATATGTAAGAACTCGAGCCTTCGATGGAATGGGCGATCTTGGACGCATGCAAAGACAGCAGCAATTTGTCAGTGCAATGATCAGAACCGCTTCAAGCAAAAGCACTCTACTTAATCCAGTCAAGGTAGCTAAATTTGTAAATGCTGGACTTGCATCCGTTGTAACTGATCCCGATCTGACACAAGATGATTTGATAGTTCTTGCTGAACAGTTGCGTGGTATCTCCACCAAAAAAGTACGGACTTTGACAGTTCCGCTGTCAAACACTTTCTATAACAGCCGTGGGGTCCGTGGTTCTGTTCTCTGGGACAAAAAACTAGCCCCTGCACTTTGGGAAACATTAATAAAAGATGAAGATGTGGTTACAGAAGTAGTAACAACTCCATCTAAAAAAGCATCACCATCTAAGTCACCTGCTTCTTCTGATGACACAAGCACAAAACCAAGCACTGAGATAATTGATCCCTTTAAAACCCGTACAGCTGAAGCAGATACTTGCGGCTCACTCCGCTAGTTCTGGCTTCATCATGCGGTAATCTTCACGGGTGCCACAAACTTTGAAAATATCGGTAATCGGAACTGGCTACTTGGGCGCAACTCACGCCGCCTGTATGTCAAAACTTGGATATACCGTTGTTGGAATTGATTCTGACAGTGCAAAAATTTCGGCACTCCAAAATGGAGAACTTCCATTCTATGAGCCTGGTCTAGCAGAGTTGTTGGTTGAACAATTAGCCACTGGACGCTTAACTTTCACAACTTCTTTTGAGTCAGCAAAAGATGCAGATGTCCATTTCTTATGCGTTGGTACTCCGCAAAAAGCTGGAAGCAATGCGGCAGACCTGACGTATGTAAATGGTGCATTTGATCAGCTAATCCCACATTTAAAAGCTGGATCACTCGTCGCTGGAAAATCCACTGTTCCTGTAGGAACTGCAGATCTACTCGCGGCTAAATTAGATGCACAAGCACCGCAATCAGATTTGGCATGGAATCCAGAGTTCCTGCGTGAAGGATTTGCTATTGAAGATACTCTCGAGCCAAATCGTTTAGTAGTTGGCGTTCGTAACCCTGAATCTGAAAGAAAGCTCGCTGACTTGTATGCACCGTTAACTGCCGCCGGCGTGCCTTGGATATCCTCTGATTTGCGCACTGCAGAACTTGTAAAAGTTGCGGCAAACTCATTTTTAGCAACAAAGATTTCTTTTATTAATGCGATGGCGGAAATTTGCGAAGCCGCTGGCGGCGACGTGACCGTACTTGCAAAAGCAATTGGATATGACCCACGAATTGGAAGCCGTTTTCTTCAAGCTGGAATTGGATTTGGTGGTGGCTGCCTTCCTAAAGATATTCGAGCATTTATGGCGCGTGCCGAAGAAATTGGCGCAAACCAAGCAGTTGAATTTCTACGCGAGATAGATGCAATAAATCTGCGCGCGCGTACTCGTATGGTCGATGTTGTTAGCTCTGAATTGAGTCAAGGATTGGCAGGTGCGCGCATTGCAGTATTAGGTGCCGCATTTAAACCAGATAGTGATGATGTGCGTGACTCCCCTGCTTTAGATATCGCCGCATCACTTCTTGCAAAAGGTGCCCGAGTTGTAGTTCATGATCCAAAAGCTATTGAAAACGCCCGTTTACGTTTTCCTAACTTGGAATTCTCAAATGACATTAAGAGCACTCTTGTGGATGCGGATATAACTTTGCACTTAACTGAATGGAAGATTTATCGCGAACTTGATCCAGTTGAAATTAAGAGCTGGGTGAAAAGTGCAAAGATGATCGATGGTAGAAATGCTTTGGACAGCGATAAATACTTATCGGCTGGATGGCGCTTCCGGGCTTTGGGACGCAATCTTTAAAGCTTTTGCTTTTATTTTTACACTTTCATTTAATTCGGCCATCTGATTTTCTACTGCTTTAACTAGATGTGGATTTCCCACGCTAAGCATTCTTATCGCCAGCAATCCAGCATTTTTTGCGTTACCGATACCAACAGTTGCTACAGGTATTCCAGCGGGCATCTGAGCGATTGATAGCAACGAATCAATTCCCTCGAGCGCCTTAAGTAAAATCGGAACTCCGATCACCGGAAGTGCGCTAATTGATGCAAGCATTCCAGGCAAATGAGCAGCACCACCGGCACCTGCAATAATAATTTTAATTCCGCGACCTGCAGCACTTTTTCCATAGACCATCATCTCTTCTGGCATCCGATGTGCAGAAAGCAATTCAACTTCGTAAGCAATCTTGAACTCTGCAAGTGTCAATGCAGCGGCTTCCATAATTGGCCAATCAGAATCTGAACCCATCACAATTGCAACTTCTGGATTTAGACCACTCATTAGTTGCTCCTCTTACGCATCGTTATTCACTGACAACTCCGCTTATGTAATCGATCGCATGTGCTGCTCGACTACGCAAATCTACTAAATCATCTCCCGCGACAGTTACATGTCCAACTTTACGGCCAGGACGCACCTCTTTGCCATAATTGTGAATTTTCAGTTCGGGATCGCGAGCAAACAAGTGCAAATAAGGCCGATACAGATCGGAATTCTCTGTTCCTAAAATATTTGCCATCACTGCCCATCTGGCAGTCATTTTCGTTTCTCCCAAAGGTAAATCTAAAACTGCCCGCAAATGTTGTTCAAATTGGCTAGTTACCGAACCCTCGATACTCCAATGACCCGAATTATGTGGCCTTAGTGCAATTTCATTAACGAGTAACTTATCGCCCACCTGAAAAAGTTCGACAGCCATTACTCCAACTAATTTAATTGTATTTGCGATATCACTTGCAATTTGTTGTGCAAGATTTGCAACTTCTTCAGAAAGATTAGGCGCTGGGGTTATTGTTTCTATGCAAATTCCATCACGCTGGATTGTCTCGGTAACTGCCCAAGTAGCTACTTGATTATGAGGTGAGCGAGCGATCAAAATTGAAAGCTCTCGATCAAATGGAACCACCTCTTCATAAAGAGCTTTACCCCATTCGGCGATAACTTTTTTTGCGGAAAGTTCATCCGGCACTAATTGCACTCCACGCCCGTCGTATCCCCCAGTAATTGATTTCAAAATTGCTGGAAACTTTGGAATCCCAGAGACGTTATCTACAACTTTCCATTCCGGGCAAGGAATCTGATTTTCAGTAA
>JBILFD010000141.1:0-3254 GCA_044351765.1 Candidatus Nanopelagicaceae bacterium
GCAGACAAACGACCTTCTAAGTAAGCCGTTACCGGTGATGCAATAACTGGAATTACTCCGGTGTAAACCGCACCAGTAGTTCCATCAATTGAAATTGTTTCACCTTCATAAACGGTGAGGCTTCCAACAGTAAAAAGGGATGCACGTTCATCGACTGAAATGCTTTCAGTACCGCAAACAGCAGTCTTACCCATTCCGCGTGCGACTACAGCTGCGTGTGAAGTTTTACCTCCGCGGCTGGTCAAAATTCCTTCTGCTGCAACCATTCCCACTAAATCATCAGGGCTAGTTTCTCGTCTTACTAAAATCACTTTTTTGCCGCTTCTAGCCAAATCAAAAGCTCGGCGAGAATCAAAAACAACTTCACCCACTGCAGCACCCGGAGAAGCTGGAATTCCACGCGCAATCTCCTTGATAGAACCACTCAAATCAAACTGCGGAAACATCAATTGGACTAATTGATCACCAGATGTGCGAGATAGCGCCTCATCCATGGTGATCTTGCCTTCATCAACTAATTGAGTCGCAATACGGAATGCGGCTTCAGCAGTTCGCTTACCAACGCGCGTTTGTAGAATCCATAACTTTCCACGCTCAACTGTAAATTCAATATCACACAGGTCTCGATAATGGTCTTCAAGTAAACCCATAACTTTTTCAAGTTCAGCATGAACAACTGGCTCTTTTTTCGCCATATCCTCGAGCGACATGGTGTTACGGATTCCAGCAACAACATCCTCACCTTGTGCACGGTCTAAGTAATCACCGTAACTTCCGACTTCACCAGATGCAGGATCGCGAGTAAAAGCAACGCCCGTTCCAGAGTCATCACTTAAGTTTCCAAAAACCATTGATTGAATATTTACTGCAGTGCCAAGATCTGAAGAGATGCGCTCGCGACGACGGTAAAGTTGAGCACGTTCAGAGTTCCATGAATGAAAGACAGCCTCTACTGAACTAATCAAATGCTCACGCGGATCAGTAGGAAATGGCTTGCCTGTAACAATCTCAATTTCTTTAATAAAGGCAGCAGCCAATGCTTGCAGCCCAGCAACATCTAATTCTTGAATATTTTTGACAGAATGAGACTCAAGAATTCGATTTTCTATTTGATGAAACTCTGCTGGTGGAACATCACAAACGATGCGTCCATACATATCTATAAAGCGGCGATAAGAGTCCCATGCGAATTTTTCATTTCCAGATATTTTTGCTAAACCCTCTGCAACTTCAGGAGTCATTCCAACATTGAGAACAGTCTCCATCATTCCAGGCATTGAGAATTTTGCTCCAGAACGAACTGAAACTAATAATGGTTTAGTTGGATCGCCAAATTTTTTGTCTAAGCTTTTTTCTAAGTCATTTAATGAATCATTGATTTCTGAGATTAGTCCCGCAGGCATTTTTCCTGAAGCTAAATATTCGCGACATGCTTGGGTTGTAATCGTGAAACCCGGAGGCACTGGCAAACCCATCCGAACCATTTCAGCAAGGTTTGCGCCTTTTCCACCTAAAAGATCAGATTGAGTTCGATCCCCAAACGTAAATGGATGGATTAATTGCGCGCTCATTCCGCTCCCTTATTTTCCAAATTCTCAGCAATAGAGTGGCAGAACTCTACTGAATCAACCCTTAGCCAAGTGACCAAATCTGCCCAAAGTCAGCGCTGGTCCAGGGGTCTAAGGAGGAGTCAAAAGTAAAATCTCGGTAGATGAGAAGGCTCCAGGGCGGAAATTCTTTGGCCTGACTGAGCAATAAGCAACAGGCTTCTGGCTCTAGCAATTTATGACAATTCGTACTACTTTGCTGGTAATAATTATGCACCCCCATCCACAACACCTGCCGTCACGGGAATTTTAGGAGTGAAAATGAAAATCACGAATATCGAAGTTATCTTGGTGGATCGCCCTGCCGTTAATCCTCCTTTCGTTTGGCGCAAAAATGTCCCCGGCTCTGACGGACCCACTGTTGGTGGCTGGTTAGTAATTGAAACTGATGCTGGAATCACCGGTTTTGCCACCGTAGCACGCGGTGTGATTTTGAAGGATTATGTTGATCGTCGTTTCCGTGCGGAAATGCTTGGGCAAGATCCACTGATGCGTGAACATCTTTGGGAGCGGGTTTGGGAATTAGATCGCATTGAAAGATTTGCACCAAACATGGCACACGTTATCGACGTGGCACTTTGGGATATAGCTGCGAAAGCTGCAAATCTTCCAGTCTACAAATTGCTCGGTGGGTATCGTGAGTCCATTCCTGCTTATGCATCAACAGTTACCTACTCATCAATTCCAGAGTTTCTTGATATCGCTTCACAATGCATAGACCGTGGATACAAAGCAATTAAATTGCATGCTTTTGGTGATGCTAAAAAAGATGCTGAGTTGTCTTTAAAACTTCGCGCACATGTTGGTCCTGATATCGCGCTTATGTATGACGGTTCGGCTGGTTTTGATTTGATGGATGCTGTTTATCTCGGACATGCATTAGATGAAGCTGATTTCCTTTGGTATGAAGAGCCAATGCGCGAGTTTTCAGTCACTGCCTACAAGTGGTTAGGTGAGCGCGTTCGGATTCCATTGCTACTTGGTGAGGTAACTGAAGGCGCACATATGAGCGCTGGAGACTTCGTGGCAACAGGTGTCGCAAGCGCACTTCGCGTTTCCACATTTTTGCGTGGTGGCTTCACTGGTGCCATGCGTATCGCACATTTGGCTGACACTTTCCACCTTCGCGCAGAAGTACATGGAATGGGATTGGAACAAGCACATCTTTGCATGGCGATTAAAAACAACACTTATTACGAGTCCCTGGTAAAAGACAATCCATTTACTGAATTGGCTCAAGATCCGGCGATAGATAAAAACGGCATGCTCCATGCTCCAAAGGGACCTGGCATTGGCTACGAAACTTTGTGGGCTGAAAAGGGTGCTCCTAAAGAGTTGGCAAAGTTTCTAAAAGCTTAATTTTTTAATTCCACCACTAATTTAAAGGAAGTAAGTAAGCGAATGGCAAAGATCACTGGTTTTAAAACTTTGGATGTGCGTTTTCCTACTTCGCGTGGATTAGATGGATCGGATGCAATGAATAAAGATCCTGATTATTCTGCAGCGTATCTGACATTAGAAACGGACACCCCGGGATTAGAGGGAAATGGATTTGTCTTTACTTTGGGACGTGGAAACGATCTCGCTTGTGACGCCATAGATTTAATCGCACAAACATTAATTGGCCGTGATCTTGGTCTACTTTCT
>JBILFD010000142.1:0-3253 GCA_044351765.1 Candidatus Nanopelagicaceae bacterium
ACTATCTAATGGGTAGAGGCCAGAAAAGACCATAGGGACTGGGTCTTTATATCCAGGAAGTTGAGTTGTGGCAGGACGCTGTGCATTTGTGATCGTGTCACCAACACGTGATTGCCGCACATCTTTTACGCCAGTAATCAAATAACCAACTTCGCCAACACCAAGTCCGCCACTAGAAACTGGTTCAGGTGAAATAACACCAACTTCTAAAGCTTCATGCTTGATTCCGGTAGATAACATCTGAATCTGGTCATGCGCCTTTAGATTTCCATCAACTACTCGCACATAAGTAACAACGCCGCGATAAAGGTCGTAAACAGAATCAAAGATCAAAGCGCGTGCTGGTGCTTTTGGATCACCTTGTGGTGGAGGTACTTGACGCACAATCTGATCTAGGAGTTCTGCAACACCGGCGCCAGTCTTTCCTGATACACGAAGGCAATCTTCAGGTTGGCATCCAATTAATCTGGCAAGTTCTTCGGCAAATTTCTCAGGTTGTGCCGCTGGTAAATCAATTTTATTTAAAACCGGAATAATCGTTAAATTATTTTCCATGGCTAAATAAAGGTTAGCCAAAGTTTGTGCTTCAATTCCTTGTGCGCAATCAACTAAGAGAACTGCACCTTCACATGCTGCAAGTGATCGCGATACTTCATAAGTGAAATCAACATGGCCTGGTGTGTCGATCATATTTAAGATGTAATCAGAACCTTCACTCTGCCAAGGTAAACGAACCGCTTGACTCTTAATTGTGATTCCGCGTTCGCGTTCAATATCCATACGATCTAAATATTGGGCACGCATATTTCTAGCTTCAACAACGCCAGTGATTCCAAGCATTCGATCTGCAAGAGTTGATTTACCGTGATCAATATGCGCAATGATGGAAAAATTACGAATTTGTAATGGATCAGTAGCCGAAGGCTTGGGAGCTCGGTCTAACGGAATGGCAGGCATGAGCGCAGATCAGCCGATCTGGGTCAATTACTTAGCGCGGGAGACAGCCTTTGCCATCGCCGACTTCTTGTTCGCGGCCTGATTCTTATGAATTACACCTTTTGCAACTGCAATATCTAATGCGCGTGATGCAGCACGAAGTTCTTGTGTTGTCATGGCTTTGTCACTTCCGGCAGCTGTTGAGCGGAATTTACGAATTGCACTCTTAAGAGCAGAACGAACGCCTTTGTTGTTGATGCGCGCCTTCTCGTTTGTGCCAATCCGCTTAATCTGTGACTTGATATTTGCCATCTGTTCGAACACCTATCTCTTTATTATCCAGATCTATCTGAAATCTGATCTCAACTTAGGGAAGTTAAGAGGCGCAAGGGTATCAGCGGAGCCCGAAGGGGTTCAAACTGAGCGAATTCAGCCGTTTTCCTAGTCAGTCCTAGCCAGTGCTAACCAGTCCTAACCAGTTTTAGCCCCGGCCACAGCCACTAGAGCTACTTCTAGAGCGTAAATCGGGTCACTTCCCCCACCTTTGACTTGGGAGTCCGCATGGGCGATCGCGGTTATTGCAGTGGTGATTCCATCGCCATTCCATCCAGGGAGTTGCCGCCTGGCTTTATCTATCTGCCATGGTGCCAATCCAAGAACGCCGGCTAATTCAAAAGATTTTGCACTGCGTCCAGCGGCCCCAACTTTTGCCAACGTACGCAAGACAGAGGCAAGTGCATTAACCAAAACAACTGGATCAGTTCCAGTATCTATTGCCTGACGCGCAGCTAGCAACGCATCTCCTAATCTTCCTTCAACTGCAGCATCAGCGACTGCGAAACCACTTGCTTCAACTCGTCCTGAGTACAAAACAGCAACTTGGTCTGCAGTAATTGGAGAAGTTCCGCTAACTTGCGAATCAGAACTTAATTGGTGAAGTGCCGAAATCATTTCCCTTAAATCACTTCCAACTGCATCCACTAGCGCACGAGCGGCATCTGGAGTTAACTTCCGGCCAATTGTGAGTGCCTCTGTTTTTAAGAAATCCATTTTTTCGTTATCTTTTTTCAAAGGCTCGCAAGTTATTTCAGTAATGCCAACTTTTCGTAATTTAGTTAAAAAAGCCTTTCCCTTAACTCCACCTTTGTGTATAAAAATCAAAGTGATATCTGGATCTGGATTTTCACAGTAAGCAAGAACTTCGCCTTGGGCATCTTCTTCTAAATCTTGCAGATCTCGAATCGTGACAACTCGCGGCCCAGAAAATAAAGATGGCGCAGTCGCATCACTAAATTGTCCAACTTCTAGTGCAGGTGCATCGAACTGAGTATTTGTAGCGCCTTTTTCTTTTAAGGGTTCTAGGATTTTTGCAACAGCCCGATCAGCCAAAACTGGTTCTGCTCCGATGCACAAATAAACTAGATCCTTTGACACTTAGATACTCACCTCCAAATACTCTTTCGCGTAGAAACCACCCGCAAGGGGTTATCTACAACTGTCAGCGTACCTGAGCGATCGGTCCGCGCAGTAGCGCCGCAGTTGCGCCCTAGTAGATCTAGCGTAACTGGGGCTGGGTGGCCATACGGGTTATCGGCACCCACGCTGATTAGACACAATTTTGGGGAAAGCGTTTGCACCAGTTTTTCATTTTGTAATTTAGAACCGTGATGCGTCACTTTTAAAATCTCGACTCCCCCAGTTATGCGATTTAAAACCATTTCCTGGCCCGCTAATTCTAAATCTCCAGCTGAGAAGAATGAATGACCATGAATAGAGCCCACAATTGAAATGCTGGCGTTATTTGCTGGAGATTCTAAAATTGGTTTCTGATCTGGCCAAATAACTTCTAACGAAATCAACTTACTTTTAAACTTTGCTCCACGATAAATCTGAGCACTAGGAATACTTCCCAACCACTGTTGCACCCTGGTGAATTCATCCGCGGGCGTCGGCTCTGTTGTGAGCCAGACTTGATCCACTCTTCGTCCTTTGAGTAGACCTGGCAACCCCTCCACATGATCTGCGTGAAAATGCGTGAGAATTAAAAGCTCAACATTGTTGATTTTTAACTCGTGCAAACAAGTATCAATCAAATTTGGATCTGGCCCAACGTCAATTACAACCGCCGAATTTGACCCCAAGGACAAGACAACACCATCGCCCTGTCCAACATCGCAAGTTGCCAAAATCCAATCTTTTGGAGGCCAACCAAATCTAGTTGTTGAAAAAATCATGAATAGCACCAAAATTAAAATCATAGGTAACTTAAAATAAGAATGGTTCCGTAATACTAAGAAAATTATCCAAAGTGCAATCG
>JBILFD010000143.1:0-3214 GCA_044351765.1 Candidatus Nanopelagicaceae bacterium
AATATCTTCACTCTTGCCATCGCTTTGAGTAACGGTAACTTTAGTGAAGTTGTGCTCTCCAAATGTTCCGGCTTGCAGAACCAAGTTGCGCGATGCATTTGCGTTGATATTTGCGACCTGCATCTCAACAGAGGTTGCACTTACTTTCTCAACAATCATTGCGACGTCATCAGGAAGTCCGGTGCGCTTCTTCTGACCATCAAATGGACGCACTTTTCCATGTTGCAAACCACCATGTGAGATATGCATAGGCCCACCAAAGATCATCTGTGCAAGTCCTTCGAAGTAAACTGGATTGAACTCTTGCCAAGCGTGAATTTGGTAACCATCAACACGAAGATCTAAGCCAACTTCAATATCTGATGTTGCTGGATCGTAATTATCCCAACCGCGTGGAGCGCCAGTCTTTGAACGCATCTTACGTAGTTGGTTATCAATCAATGTTAAGTTCATATCCAAAATTCTTTCTGGATAATCTGGAATCTCACCTCGCATATATTGGAACCACGAAAGGGTATTTGCAATGTAATGCTTGGTTGCATGGCCAGTTTTTCCATCAAGACCTGAAACGCCTGGTGCGATGATCTCATTCCAGTCAGAACCACGGGGCATCCGATCAATACGAGCAAGATCTTCTTCTGCCATCGAAGTTGTCCAGATATAAATCATGTTACGTGGATTGACCATGCGGAAGTCATCCCAGCCAGTGTCAAAATGTTTCATCGGAGATTTAGTAACTCCGTCTACATCTTTGCGAAGTGACCAGATGAAATCTTCCTGCGAACGAGCAAGCTCTAAATGTTTCATATCTCCGGTAAGTAGAACTGCATTCATTGAAGCATTAGTCAATGGTTCAATAATTGTGGTGTAACCATGTGGCCAACGCCATCCGTAATACCCACCCCACCATTTACCGTCGTTGTACTCACCAATTTTTCCGGTCAAACCAACGTTGTCAGGCAAGATTCCATTATTAGCTTTAGCGCGATCGTGCCAAACATTTAAATAATCGGTAACCCACTGTTTTAAAGAATCATCATGTGAGTACATATAACCGTGCGTCATCAAAGTTGTAGCGTTTAAATTAAGTGGAACATCTCCGCGGTTCATCCGCAGATTCATCTTCTCGAGAATCTCGGCGTAAACAGCATCATCTGACCAATGGCATCTCTTATTAGCGAAATCATGGCTCTTTAGATCTTCATAAGGAGCTAAGTAATCATCCAAAACAGTGCGGTGGGTCTGCCAATCTTCGTGAGTTACTTGGAGACGTGGTCCACGACTTCCATTAAGAGGAGAGCGAATAACTTTGTGCTCTGGGTCGTAATTAGGCGCCTCAGGATCTTTTCCGTTGTACATATTTGCAAAACTTTGCGCACGTTGGCGGTCAACCAAACTCTCAGGTTTTGTTAAACCAAAGAAGTAGAAGTACAACATTCCTTCACCGTGATGCATCCAGTCGTAGTAACCATCAAACTCGCGGTGAATCTGACCATATTGCGTCCACTGCCAAGTAATCATGTCCCACATCTGACGTGCTAATTCATAGACCCGTTCATTCCCGCCTATTGAATAAAACAACGCCAAGTTCATAAATGCTTCATACGGATCATCAGATCCATCCATTGATCCCCATTGATCGCGCCAAATTAAAGTGCCATCGGGGCGGCAGTAACGAGCAACAAATTCAACAGCGGCCTCATTTAACTTTTCAATGATTTCGCGTTCTTGTTTGGCCCACTTTGGATTTGAGTGTGCGGCGGATACTTTGACTGATGCGATTTTCTTGGATGAATTGGACATATCGGGATACTAGTCGCGCAGACAAGGGATTAAAAGGATTAAATATGACTAACTATGGTTTTGGACCGCTGATACCAAGACCAAAATACCGAGCACAATCATCACGAGCCCACCTGCAGAACGCAGAATAACTATCCGGCGCACATCAGTTGCCAGCCAAATCCGTGCAGTTCCAGCGAGCAAGCCCCAGCCACCATCGCAGACAAGTGCCAGCAATGAAAAAATCACACCTAGCAAAATTAATTGGAAAACCACACTGCCACGATCGCGGTCGATAAATTGAGGCGTAACCGCGGCGCAAAAAACGATTCCCTTGGGGTTCAGTACACCGACAACAAACCCATCTCGGATCGTTCGCAGCGAAGATGGTGCAGAGATTTCTCCTTGCTCAAGCATCTGAGTTGAGTGCTCAGCTCTTTTACGAAGCGCATCGATACCTAAGTAAATTAAATAGAGCCCACCGCCCCACTGCACTACAGCATATGCGAGTGCAGATTTTTGAATAATCGGGCCAATTCCAACAGCAACCAAAATAGATAAAACTAGAAAACCAGAAGCGTTACCAATGACCGTCATTACCGCAACTTTTCGACCCCAAGCAATCGCTCTTGCAATCGTGAAAAGCACTGAGGGACCAGGCGCCAAAATGATTGCTACTGCAGCAATAAAGTACTCAGGAAGCCGAGTCGGAATCACTAAGTTCATGCGCTAAAACTATCGTAAGAATTCGAATGGAACGCAAAAGCGGGCACCTCCAACTTCTGGAAGCGCCCGCTTTTGGATTAGCGGTTAATTTATTAACTTACCTTTTGCTCAATGAATGCAGCACTCGATAACCAACAATCGCAACAACAGTTGCGTTGATGATTCCGTTGAATGTGAAATCGCCCTTTGTCCAAGAGATATCAGCGATTCCAATAACTAGTGCAGATGCAACGATGATCAAATTGCTGGAGTTAGAGAAATCAACTTTTGATTCAATCCAGATTCGAGCACCAAGTACACCGATCATTCCGAATAGTGCAACGCCAGCTCCACCAAGTGCGCCAGTAGGAGTTGCGCTAAGCACTGCACCGAATTTAGGTGAGAGCGATAGCAATACAGCACCAACACCGGCGATCCAATAAGCAGCAGTTGAGTAAACCTTGGTAGCAGCCATTACGCCAATGTTCTCAGCGTATGTAGTTGTACCGGAACCGCCACCAGCACCAGCGAGTGTTGTTGCAAGACCATCTGCAAGCAGTGCGTTTCCGATTTCATCATCAAGATTTTTTCCAGTGATTGCAGCAACTGCTTTAACGTGTCCAACGTTTTCAGCGATAAGTACAAGTACAACTGGGAGGAACAAGATGATTGCGTTGCCGTTAAATGTTGGAGTGGTAAATGTTGGAAGTGCGACCCATTTAGCAGA
>JBILFD010000009.1:0-11486 GCA_044351765.1 Candidatus Nanopelagicaceae bacterium
ATTAATCCTGCTCACTGGATTAGCGCTTTAGATAGTGCAATTAAGAACGCGGGTGGTCTAGATGACGTGGCTGCGATCTCGGTAGGAGGTCAGCAACATGGAATGGTTGCACTTGATAGCAATGGCCAGGTGATTAGAGATGCGCTGCTTTGGAACGACACCAGATCCGCTGGGACCGCAACTGCACTCAATGGTGAAGTTGGTGGCAATGCCGAAATGGCAAAGCAGGTGGGATCTGTTTTGGTTGCATCATTTACTGCAACAAAATTGCGATGGTTGGCAGATAATGAAAAAGTAAATGCGGATAAAGTTGCAGCAGTTGCGCTCCCCCACGATTGGATCTCATGGAATTTGCAACATGTAGCGAACGAAACAAAAGATTTTGGCAAGTTGTTTACTGACCGCAGTGAAGCATCAGGAACTGGATATTTTGATCCAACTACATCAACATATCGGCGTGAAATTCTTGCTAATGCATTGCGCACTGATCGTGAAATTCTTTTACCTAAAATTATTTCACCATCAAAATTTGGTGGAGTAACTCCAACTGGAATTCAAATTGCAGCAGGTGCCGGGGATAACGCCGCAGCCGCACTTGGGATTCAAGCAAAGTCAGGGGACGTAATAATCTCACTTGGTTCAAGTGGAACAGCTTTTGCCGTATCTGAAAATCCAACACATGACCCATCAGGAGCTGTGGCTGGGTTTGCAGATGCCACCGGTCGTTACTTGCCTTTGGTCTGCACCCTAAATGCAGCCAGAATCTTGGATGCTGCGACAACAATTCTTGGCAAGAACCATGACGAGATTGGCGCACTCGCACTTTCAGCAAAGCCTGGGGCAAATGGACTTTCGCTTCTCCCCTATTTCGAAGGGGAACGAACGCCAAATAGACCAAATGCAACTGGAGTATTTAGCGGTATGAATATTCAAAACTCAAATCCAGCAGATATCGCTCGAGCAATGATTGAAGGAATGCTCTGCGGCTTGGTTGATGCAGTTGACGCACTTGAAAAACTTCATGTAAATGTTCAGCGAATCATTTTGATTGGCGGAGCCGCTAAAAACTCTGCGGTTGCCAAGATTGCCGCATCTCTATTTGGTCGAGAAGTATTGGTACCACCGGCCGGCGAGTACGTAGCAAATGGGGCTGCACGCCAAGCCGCATGGGCACTGCAAGGTAGCGAAGAACCACCTGTTTGGGATCTTGGGAAGATAGAGAGTGTTTCAGAAAATCCAACTCCAGAAGTTCTCGTGCGCTATAGAGAATTACGAGATCGCACTGAGAATTGGGACCGCGCCACTAGTTAATTATTTATTTACTGCTGCCACGATAAGTGATAAAGAAATTAAGTGACCGCTATAAATTGAAAGTGGGTATCGCCCTAAGAACGAGAGCGCTGATAAAAACTTTTCAAATCTTATCTGCTTCCAAGTCCTATCTAACGGTGCACGGGCTATTAATACTCCAACGCCCAAAAAAATTGCCAACTCACCCGGTTGATAACCACCCCACGATACGGGCCAAAACACGAATTGGGTGTATCCGATAATCATTACTGTGATTGGGAAACGCACTATCAATCGATAACCGATAGCAAGTAGTGTCCAAACAAAAAGTATTTCTGGATTGTTAAAATCTGGCCATAAAACTCTTATGGCCAGATTAACGAGTATGGACAAGATAAAAACTTGTATCCATCTTTTAATTCTTAATCCATATAATTTCCAAATAATTCCTGATGCAATCATAAAAAGAGGCATCGAGAAACGCGTAATGCTTAAACGTGAGTACTCCACAATATTATTTGCCATTCCGATACTTTCGATTGCAAAAAGTGAATGGTCGAGAATCATCAGGGCTATTGCAAGCCCTCGAATTGAGTCAATAATAAGGATTCGCCCTCCATTAAGAGCGGGTAATTTCATGCACAAAATTATAAACTCGATAGGTCTTATTGTCTGATTCAATCTGCTTAGAAAACGTGCAGAGTTTAGGTTCCTATCAGAAGTGCTTTTTCCTCTACTCGTGAGGATGAATTACCTGTCTCACGACTTGAGCACCCTCTAAAGCATCCATTGCCTCATTAACTTGTGACATCGAAGATGTTGAAGTGAGTAATTTTTCTACAGGCAACTTTCCGTCGCGCCAGAAATCTACAAACTCTGGAATATCTAAACGTGGATTCGCCGATCCAAGGTATGAACCTTTTATAGTTTTAAGGTCGGCGACCAATGACAAAGCAGAAATTGAGAATTTTTCCTCAGCTTTGGGTAGACCTACGCTAACTGTTGTGCCACCCCGAGCAGTTGCTTCGTAAGCAGCCATCAAAGTATCAGCTCGTCCGGCAGCTTCAATTGCTACCGAGACACCTGTTGGAAGGTGATTTCTAAGCTCATCTTTTGGATCTAAGGCAATATCCGCCCCAAGTGACAGCGCCAACTCTCGCTTACTCTCCACTGGATCTATCACAATGATCGGTGCTGCTTTGGATATAACAGCGCCCAACAATGCTGAAAGTCCAACACCGCCTAACCCCCAGATTCCAAGAGATTGCCCTTCTTTGGCTTGTGCGGAATTTCTGACTGCACCAATTCCAGTTAACAATGCACATCCAAAAAGCGCTGCAATATCAAAAGGGATATCAGATGGAAGTTTTACTAAAGAGCGCTGATCAATAACTGCATATTGGCTATAACAAGAAACTCCGTTGTAGTGATTTACGGAATTACCATCAATGCTAATCCGTGAGCCTCCACCAATCATTTGGCCACTTGCATTTGCTTTGGCTCCAACGGAACAGTTTGCAGGGATTCCTGATTTACATTCATAGCAATTCTGACAACTTGGTAAAAACACTGTGGTGAAATGATCACCCACTTTGAAATCTTGAACGCCGTGCCCAAGTTCAAGAACTACTCCTGAAGATTCATGACCAATGATTATAGGAAGAGGGCGGACGCGGGAACCATTCACAACAGAAAGATCAGAGTGGCATATCCCAGCAGATTCGATTTTCACCAGCACTTCGCCGGCTTTAGGAGGAGCAAGATCAATATCAACAATATCTAATGGTTTAGATTTTGCATAAGGCAGATTTAGGCCAGATTCACGAATTAAAACCGCTTTTGATTTCATTCCTTTGCTACCTACTTTTCATTTCTTCGCTATCTGGATTTGTAATATCGTTTGGAACAAATCTATTGAAAAATACCATATTTACATGGTAAATACTAGATAAATAAAGGCTTTTACGGTTATAAACCTGCCATAACTCTTATATAATTAGAGTTCTAATGCGAAATTATCTGAAATCAACACATAAACGATCTGCTCAAATTGTTCCATCGTTAATGATACTTCCTTATGTTTGCTTTATGTTTTTTTGTGGGATCATTCCAATTGCCTACGGAATTCTAGAAGTTAGAAATCCCTCTTGGGTAAATATGAATGGTGGATACGAAACTTTTCTTAAAGTTTTACAAGATTTTCGGGTCGGTCCAGCATTAATAAATGTTTTTTTCATAATCATAATTTTCGTACCATTAATGGCCATAACGGTCCTAAGCATTTCACTCCTGCTTGATGCAACAGAACTACGTGGAAATGCGCTGATGCGATTGTTATTTCTGATTCCCGCCTTGATACCTACCGGTGTTGCCGTATTGTTTTGGGTTTCTGTAGTCGGTCCAGATGTGGTTTGGGACCATTCCAATATCCGCTGGTTTATCGGCAGTATTGCATTTTCTACTGGGATCGGAAGTTGGATCGTTATTCAGTATGGATCGCTTAGGTCGATCCCCCCTGAAGTTTTGGAAGCCGGAATCATTGACGGATGCAATCGCTTTCAGCTTGCCATCAGGCTTAAGCTGCCAATGATAAGCAGGTACGTGGCCTATATGGTTATTTTGCTGATCGTAAGTGCTTTACAAATATTTAACGAACCAAATTTACTGATGTTCACAAATATGACCACAGATTGGTCATTGAGTCAGATTGCATTTAGTTACGCCTTTAAAGCCGCAGATTTTGCTGGTAGTTCTGCCTTATCAATTATGATTTTGATACCAAACATAATTCTGGCACTTTTATTTGTTTTCTTCACAGATTTTATCAAGAAGAGTAAAAACTCATGAAACCTGTTAAGCAGGATAGAAACTCTAGCCTTATAAAAATAACGCTGTGGTTTATGGCTTTTTTAACCTCTATACCTTTTCTTTGGCTGATAAAAGACGCCGGAAGAATGATTTTTGCCCCAATTATTTACTATGACAATGGAATTTTCTTTGTCTGGTTGAAGAACACTTCGATTTTCGTAGGTTCCGCATTATTAATTTCAGTACTAACTTGCGTAACCGCTGGCTTTGTAATGGCAGTACTAAATGTTCCCTTTCGCCGCTTTCTGCTTTTTTCCACACTCGTAACGATGTTAATTCCAATAACCGCCATGGCAATGCCACTTTATGTTTTAATTGATCGGATTCACCTTAACAATACTTTGCTTGGGCTAATCTTGGCCTCATCCTATTTTCCATTTGGCGCCTTTCTCTCCTACCTCTATTACTCATCGGTTCTTCCGCAAGAGTTGATTGGAATGGGTCGCATTGATGGTTTGACAGATTTTGGAATTTATCGGCATCTTGGAATTCCTTTATCAAAATCTCTAATTTCAATCGTGACATTCTTTTCCTTCGTCGGTCTTTGGAATAGTTACCAACTGCCACGAGTACTCTTAATAGATCCATCTCGCTCTGTTATGTCTATTGGAATAGAAGTTTTCTATGGGCAAGGCACGACACTAATTGGAATCATGATGCTGATTCCGTCCGTGTTGCTTTACCTAGCCTCTCAAAAAACAATCGCCCGTGGAATATTCAGTGGGGCAATGAAAGGCTAGTTATCTATTCCTTAATTGAGCCGGCAAGCATTCCGCGAATAAGACGTTTCTGGGAAATTAAGAACATCACCATGATTGGGAACGCAATTAACGCACCAGCCAATGCGATCTCTGGCTTATAGATCGGCACAGAGGTTGCACCAACACCTGGGTTAATCGCTGGGGTTGATGAGAACAAGAAGCCCAGTCCTAGTGGCAAGGTGTAATTCTCGCCCGAATAAAGCATTACATAAGGCATAAAGTAGTTAGCCCAGTTTCCAATAAACGCAAAGAAAGCTAGCAATCCAAGCAAGGCGCCTGAAAGTGGGAACGCAATTCTTGTGTAAAGCTGCCAGTCGCTACAACCATCCAAGCGGGCAGATTCATACAACTCAGGTGGGATTGTTGTTGAGTAATAAATATACGAGAGAAAAGCCCCAAAAGGATAAAGCGAAGAAATCAAGATTACAGACCATGGGTTATCTACTAATCCGACTTTATCCATTAGAACAAAGAGTGGAATAACAAGTGCCACTGGTGGAAGTAACATCATGATTAGAGTGCTGATTAGAAATGTTTTCTTAAACTTAATTCTAGAAGCTGAGATTACGAAGCCAGCTAAAGAAGCAGTGATTGTGGCGATTATAACAATCGCTATGTTATAAAGAACTGAGTTGATTACCCATTTCCCAATTACACCATTATCAAAAAATGTTAGGTTGTTCCAAGCATTTATATAACCCTTGAAACTACCAAATGCTAATGGGTTACGAGTACTTAACTCTGGATCGGTCTTTGATGAGGCAAGTAGCAACCAAGCCATTGGGATGATGCTGATCACGGCGAAGAAAATCAACCATGAGTTGACGAAAAACATACCGATTCGACTTTCTTGATGGGTTTGTTTTTTTGTCTTCTTTGAACTCTCAGTCAGAGTACTCATAGCTCCACCTTATCTGAATCTTTCTTAGTTCTAATTGTCTTATCATCAAACATATCTGTTTTGAAAATAACCACTAAGGCGCCGATTAAACTTGGAATTAAAAGAATGATTGAAAGCGCTGAAGCACCGCCAAAGTCTCCACTCTTAAATGCAAGTTCGTAACTAAGTTGATCAAATGACCACGAGGTGGCGATTCCAGTGTAAACGCCGGTGTTCAAAAGTTGTGGTTCAACGAAGATCTGTAAGCCACCAGCAAATACAAGCACAGCCATATAAATTACATATTTACGGATGAGTGGGAGTTTGATACGAACAGCAAGCTGAAAAGCAGAACATCCATCGACTCGTGCTGCTTCGATAATTTCAGAAGAGATGCTTTGGAGTGATCCATATTGGATCAAAATCCAGTTTCCAGCCAACGAAAAGAAGGTCATGATGGCAATGAGATAGACGAGGTTTTCAGTCTGCCAAATTTGCCGCGCTGAATCTATTCCAAAGAAGTTCAAAATTGATTTTATTGGGCTAATAGTTGGTTCAAAAATTGCCCACCATACAAGTACTGCAACTGCGCCAGAAATAGATGCAGGAACGATGTAAGCCAAGCGCAAGTACTTACTCCACTTAGTTGTTTTGACGTCCAACATTAAAGCCATCGCTATAACTACAATAATCATCAACGGAACGAAGTAAGCCATAAATCCGAGCACATTCTTTAGCGCTGTGGGAAATCTAAAATCTTGAAGGACTATTCTGAAGGCATCCCAACCACCATCTGGGTTAGCTATGGATTCCCCGGGAACTTCTAATACTGCCATGAATAATGGAAGTATTCCGAAGACAATTAAAAGGAAAAGATACGGCGCAAGCATCGCAATCATTAATATATTTGTTTGCTTGTATCCTCTTGATTTAGCCATTCAAACTCCCTAAAGATGCATTCAAATCTACTTTAACTTAAGAAGCGACGGGTTTGAAAAATTCAAACCCGTCGCCCTCTACTATTAGTAACTCTTAAGAATTACTTTTTGGTTGTTACCTCATAGCCCAATTGCTGAGCTAAGTTCGAGGTATATGTTGCATATGCATCTAGAGCCTTTTGAATGTCCTTAGACTTCGCCAACTCTGGAGCAAACGCAGCTCCCCATGCACCATCAGCGTCATAACGAACTGGCTTTACGCCGGTCCAGACTTTGCCCGCTTGGGCTGCCATGGCTGCATAAGGACTTCCCTTGTAATAGGTATCTGCGTCGATCTTTGCTTTCCAAAGCTTATTTCCCTTGATGTACGCAGGGAAAGTTGGAGCTCCGGTGCTCTTATCTGGGTTAACTACATCCACAACGTTTCTCTTATCGCCAACCATGAAGATTGCGAAATCGAGAGCTGCACGTGGGCTCTTAGCGTGTGGAGAAATTGTGTAAATTCCACCACCCCATTCGCCAGAGTAGTTAACTTTCTCGCCATCCCATGTAGGCATTGGAGCTGCTGTTAGGCGGCCTGATGGAATGTTGAATGAAGATGCTGGGCGAAGTACGAACTCACCAAACCATGATGGTCCGATGTGTGCGACAAGCTTGCCTTCTTGAGCCATCTTGATGTACTCAGGTGAGAATGCAGAACCTGCATAGAAAACGCCTTTGTCAATCAGCGGTTGTAGTGCTGCTGTAACGCGGGTGCACTTAGGTGATTTTGAATTGATAAGTACCCGAGTTGCGCTTAGCTCATTATTTAGTGGGCATTGTGATGGCCAGAAATAAGATGAGTAAGCAGCTGCATCACTTAGAGCTCCCAAGGAATACCCTGGGTGCTTTGCGGCAAGGTCTTCACCAATTGCGAAGAATTCGCTCATCTTGGTTGGGACTTTGTATCCGAACTCTGCAAATAATGCTGTGTCATACCAAAGGACTGATTGCGCCATGTCATTCTTTACGCAGTAGTACTTTCCGTCTGCACCTTTACACCAGTCATTGAGTTTGCCAAAGTTTTTGATCTCTTCAGCCTTCAATAGACTTGAAATTTCGCGAGCATTTCCGATGATTGGGTTACGCAATACAGCTACATCGTTTGGTGGACCAAAAACTACATCTGGCCAACCTTTTTTAACACGGTTAAATAGCTGTACTTTCGCTAGCAAATCACCTTGGGCGTGAAGTTCAACTTTTACGTTTACTTTGCCCTTCATAATCTTTGCGTACTCTTTAGCGCCAGGAAGACGCGGTGAATCTACCCACACTAGAAGTGATGGGGTTGCTGCTTGTGACGGCATGCTAATTAGTGCGCTACCTACTATTGCAAGCACACCAACAGCAGCTGCTGCTTTCTTATTGATTTTCAAGGATCCCCCTTATTGGTTCTGAGAAAAGCTCTTTTCCCAGTGATCTTTGCCTTGATACTAGAGTGAAAAAACGATTTTTCCTATATTTTGTGGGTCGTTAGATTGAATTATTTGCCTCGGTTTAGGCTCACTTTTATGACTGTTATCAAACCGTTACCGAAAACAATTATCTCCCCTGTCCGAATTGTAACGATTCAATACTTGTAAGGTTCTAATCCTGATGCGAAATTATCTAACATTGCTCAAATTGCGCCAAGTTAGATTGCTGTTAATCGTCTCGTTCCCGGCCCGAATTTGTCAGTCCATGGTGAATTTAACAATCTTCTTTCATGTTCAACGTGTCTCTGGATCCATCGCTTTAGCTGGATTGGCCAGCGGTTGCTACCAGCTCTCGCTCTCGTTATCACTTGGCTACAGAGCATTTTTGATTGAAAAATTTGGCCAGCAGAAACCATTACTTATGTTGGTTCCGATCTACTCGCTGATGGTTTATTTCTATAAATACATTGATTCAACTTTCTTACTAGTGGCATTGCCCTTATTAATGGGTATGGCCTCGCCCCCAATCAATCTTTCTGTTCGGCCACTTTGGAAAGCTGCAGCACCGATTCAATTACTTCGAACTTCTTATGCTTTAGATTTGATTGCAATAAATATAACAACTATTTTAGGGCCGTTATTTGCAACAACTTTAGCCTTTTCATCACGACCAGAAACTGCAATTGAACTTTGTGCATTGCTCCAACTCATTGGTGGTCTTGGATTATCCCTCACCGCTGTTTCTCGGAGTTGGGTCCCCGAAGGCAAAGATAAAAAAGAGGGTGGGATTTGGAAATCTAAAGGGTTACAGATCTTGGCAGTTCAAAGCGCAGGTTTTGGAATCGCTGCTGGCGCTTTTTCAGTTGGTATCCCAGCATTCACATTGATCGAAGGTGTGCCAAAGTGGTCAGCAGTTGTATTTACTGGGATGGCGGTTGCATCAGTCTTTGGTGGTTTGATGTCAGGATTAATTTCACGAAAGACTTCACCGGTTTCTGCTTTGATTTTAAGTAATGGATTATGGGCATTAATCACAATTCCATTTGCACTTACGCACGCTGATTGGAGCTTGCTAACAGTTGCAATATTTTATGGTTTCTTTACGGGGATCTTGCGCGTATTTTTCTGGGAAGTTATTGAGGCAGTAAGACCGGCAGGAACTGCACTTACAGCTGTCGGAATGTTATGGACAGTTGAAGGGTTATGTATGGCTATTGGAGCTGCCGCTGGTGGTTGGAGTGCAGATCATTTATCTCCAAGAGCAACACTTTTAATGATCACCATTTCTTTAGTTATCAGCTTCTTTACGATAATTGTGAACAGTTCAAAACTAAAAACTCTCTATAAAAATCATCTTGAGGATGCGAATGAGCGTGCTAAGCATTTGTAAATAGAAAACATCTTTAAATTACTTCTGCTTGTAGCCAGTTGGGCATTTTGGATTACTGCCCGAGACCTTCTTGCTCATTTTTCCTTTTACGCAGTTAATTACTTTGACTTTTATAATCGTTTTCTTAACTGGTGCTACTTGCTTGCTCGACTCTGTGCTCGACTTAAGCGGTTTATCTTGCATTAATTTCACTTTGATTGTTGGAGCCGAAAATGTGAAGTTTTTAGCACTAAGTGTCATCCAACCATTTTTCTCAGTGACTAATTCGGAAGCGACATCCTGAGTTGAGCCATCACTTGAAAGTACAGAAACACTTGCCCTGATTGGTGCATTAGAAAATCCATAAAGACAGCGCGCCACATCTGAGCGTATTGCCAGGTCATACGAACCTTTGAAGACTGATCCATCAGCTTTATGATGCAAACCAGCAACTTTATAACTTAAGGCTCCGTCCTTAAAGGCTGGCGCTCCAGAATCATAGATTGGTGCGTTAGTTGTTACTAGTCCGATTAATTTATCTTTACCAGCTTGAGCAAAACAATTTGTACCGCTGGTATTGCTGTTGTTGTTAGATGCAAAATTCCATCGCCAATTATCTTCTGGGTTTGGCTTAATCAATTGTTCCCAAACTTTAAATTGATCAAAAGTTCCCGTTGGCATCAAGTCTCCCCACGAAGAACCTGTTTTGGTAAGCGCTTCTTCAAATTTTCCATCACCGATGAACCAATTCTTTTTCATGTAAGCATATAAATCTGGGTAGTTGATTACATCTTTTTTAGCTACCCAGGCAGTTCCTGATAGTAAATTAACTGAGGTTGCTTCCACCCGTAACTTATTATTTTTAGCATCTATTGTAGTAATTGCTACATCAACATCTTTCATCCGGCCAAATAACCAACCAGTAACTTTGCTATCCATCCGCAACGTGAGTGCGACTCTGGAATTTGGTAAAAATTCGGCTGGGGCGGCACAGCTTCCCTTTTCAGTTAATATGCACTCTTTATATTCTGCGTACTTGCAGCCCTCTCCCACCATCCTTGAAGAGGTATTTACTTCACCAAAGCCGTAGCCATCATCTGCAACCTCGTAAATTTCATACCCACAGTAAGCACCTTTTTTAACATTAACTGGGATCACTTTTGCTTCAAATCTGATTGCTTCAAATTTTTGCGAATTTTCCGGAGCCTTTTTATCTATGTTGTAACCGGCACTTACGATAACTGCGTATGAAAGTGCATTTCCTTGATGTGCGACAGACGGGGCATTCCAAAGACTTGCCGATCCCCCTGCAGGTAAACCCAATTTGGAATCTGCCGGTGTTTTATTTGTGGTTAACTCATGATCAAGCACAGCTTTTTCAAGTGGCTTGCCTTCGGCACCAATTTCCAACCCTTCGACGCAAATGCGATCTGCGTCGGAGTAACAAGGAGGAATGATTAAATCAGCAAGGATGCTGTGGACATTTGCACAATGTGGATCTGTCGCAGATGCGCACAAGGGACGATTACCTTGTCCTTGCTTCCCAGGTGCTACCGGGATATAGCCACGCAAGGCAGATAAAGACCACTCAGGAGATGGATAAGGTTCTGAAAAACCACTTCCAAATGATGGCGTTGCCGGATATACATAAGCCTGGCTTGCACTTGGCATGAAAGCAAAGAAAATAGCGGCAGCTACCAAACTTGCCTTAAGAGGTAATCCACTTCTCACAAGACAGAGCATATTGGCCAAAGATGAGATTTTAGCTTTTTGTAGGGAAACCCCCACATATTTAGGCGGTTTTCAATTATAGGAACGCTAGTTAGGCCTCTATATATACTTTAGTTTCCTCTCCTTCTTAGAATGAGGTAATTAGATGAGCGCCACATCAACTGGCAAAAAAGTAGCTGTGGCTGGTTTAACTTT
>JBILFD010000144.1:0-3200 GCA_044351765.1 Candidatus Nanopelagicaceae bacterium
GGCAATGACAAATCAGTTAGTTCACGGCACAGATACATCGCAACTTGCCTGGCATTAACTAAAGCGCGAGAACGCGAAGTCCCACAAAGATCATCAATTGTGAGGCTGAAATAAGAAGAAGTCTGCGCCATGATCGTCGCGGCAGTTATCTCAGGACCGTGATCATCCGGAATCAAATCCTTCAACACAATTTCAGCTAGTGAAAGATCTACGCCCTGACGATTCAAACTTGCAAATGCAGTCACGCGAATCAAGGCACCTTCTAATTCGCGAATGTTGGTAGAAATTTTGCTAGCGATATATTCCAAAACATCATCAGGTGCGTTTAAGCGATCTTGCGCTGCTTTTTTACGCAAAATAGCGATACGTGTTTCTAATTCAGGAGGTTGGATATCGGTGATTAAACCCCATTCGAATCGAGAGCGGAGTCGATCTTCCAATGTTGCTAATTGTTTTGGTGGGCGGTCACTTGAAATTACAATTTGTTTGTTGGCGTTATAAAGCGTATTGAAGGTATGGAAAAACTCTTCTTGAGTTCGCTCTTTGTTTTCCAAGAATTGAATATCATCAACTAAAAGTAGATCTACATCGCGATAACGTTTTTGAAATACTGCCGCTTTATCATCGCGAATGGAGTTAATAAAATCATTTGTAAACTCTTCACTCGAAACATAACGCACTCGTAGGCCGCTGTATAACTCGCGCGCATAAGCACCAATTGCGTGGAGTAAATGTGTTTTACCAAGACCAGATTCGCCGTAAATAAATAATGGGTTGTAAGCCTTGCCCGGAGCTTCAGCAACAGCAACGGCGGCGGCATGAGCAAAACGATTTGATGAGCCGATAACAAATGTTTCAAAGATATAGCGCGGGTTTAATTGGTATGGCTCTTTGTTTAATACGGGTTCGTTGCTGCGGCCGGTTCCGGCACGTTGTGGAGCAGCTTCGGCTTCAACAACTTCAGGAAGTTCAACTTCTGGTCGTTGGGCAACTTCGAGTGATTCATCAATTGTTACGGCAACTCGAACTTCGCGGCCAAGTTCATAAGAAAGCGTTTCAGTTATTAGAGAACGCAATCTGGTTTCAAGAACATCTTTTGCAAATGCATTTGGTGCCGCAATAAGAATTGTGGTGCTGCCATTGCTATCGATTACACCCATTGGTCTGGTCAAACTTAAAAAGGCGCGATGCTGCGGAGCATCTTCGGCGATCTTTTGAATTGTGCTCGCCCACAGTGCAGGAAGGTCGAGCGTTGTTTCAACTGAAAGGGAGTCAGTCACGAAAACCTCATTCTCTATACTTACCCACTGCTTTATCCACAAAGTTATCCACAATCTGTGGGGTAATCTTCAGCAATTGTCCGTTATGTCGGATTCTTGCCGCCCGATTAAAGGTGATAACTCAGGTGCCTGTGGAGAAGATCGGACGATAGCGAGTATTTTGAGCTATGACAAATAGTTATCCACAACTCTAAACCTCTCCTTTGGGGTTTAGTGGAAGCAGGTTGTGGATTTGTGAGTTTGACCGCGCTCCCTGATGGGCCGTACCTTTAGCCGCCTGAGCGAATAGCACGCTCTTACCCCAAAAGCGCTAGGAGCAATCAAGTGTCAAAACGTACTTTCCAGCCAAATAATCGTCGCCGCGCAAAGAAGCATGGTTTCCGTGCACGTATGGCAACTCGCGCTGGCCGCGCAGTTCTTTCAGCACGTCGTGCAAAAGGACGCTTGCGTATCTCTGCCTAATTGCAGTGATTTGCGAGCCAGACCAAGCCAAGTCAAGCAACTTAAGTAACGTTAAGTAAAAGACGGTTACAAAATGCTTCCTCCGGCAAACAGGCTAAGAAAGAAATCAGATTTCGCAATCGCACTTAGCGGTAGAAAAATTAATTCCAAATCTTTTCAACTCTTTCTCCATAGAAGTTCGGAGAATGCTCCACCGAAAGCGGGGCTGATTGTGGCAAAGAGTGTAGGTAACTCTGTGGTTCGCCATCGTGTTGCGCGAAAATTGCGCCATGCCATATCCCCAATGCTCAGATTATTACCTGAGGGTTCTTTGTTAGTTGCACGAGCTTTTCCGCAGAGCGCAGCCGATATTTCTTCAACTCAATTACGCGATGAAGTTGAAGTCGCATTGAAAAAGGCATTGGCATGAACCAGATTGCAAAATTTCCGATTGCGCTAATTAGGGGATATCAAAAATGGATTTCGCCATCTATGACCCCTCGTTGCAAGTACTACCCAACATGTTCTAATTACGCACTCTCTGCTTTTCAGGAACGAGGAGTGATTATTGGGATTGGGCTAACTGGTTGGCGTTTATTACGCTGTAACCCTTGGTCTAAGGGCGGAATTGATTACTTATCTGAAAGTTCAAGGGAACAGGGGCTAATTCGTGGGGATATTTAATCCGTTATATGACGCGGTTTCGTGGATCATTATGTTTTTCCATGAATTTCTTGCTCCATTCTTTGGAACAGATAGTGGAGTCACTTGGGGCTTTGCAATTATCGGCCTTGTAATCTTGATTCGTATTTTGTTAATTCCACTTTTTGTTAAACAAATTAAAAGCCAAAGAGCTTTAACTGTTTTGCAACCAGAGTTAAAAGAGATTCAGAAAAAGTATAAAGACGATCGTCAAAAACAATCTGAAGAGATGATGAAGCTTTATAAAAAGCATGGCACAAATCCACTTGCTTCCTGTTTTCCAATTTTGGCCCAAGCCCCAATCTTCTTTGCATTATTTGGGGTTTTGAATGGAATTGGTCAAAATGTTCCTCGAGGTGTTTTAACTGCTGCAGATGTTTCTAGCGCGGGCGCGGCGACAATTTTTGGTGCTCCAATCTCACAAACATTTTTAGGTAGTTCTGAGAGCATGGTCAAAGTTGTCGCAATGATCATGATTATTTTGATGTCAGCTTCTACATTTATTACGCAACGACAATTAATGGTTAAAGGAATGCCAAAAAATACTGGCGCTCCAAACATGATGTTGCAACAACAAAAAATTATGTTGTATTTATTCCCAGTAATTTTCGCAGTAACTGGAGTTAATTTTCCGGTTGGCGTTTTGCTTTATTGGTTAACAACAAACCTTTGGACAATGGGACAACAGTTTTATGTAATTAAAAGAAATCCAACACCCGGATCACCGGCGTATGAAGAGTTGGAAGCAAAACGCGCGTTAAAAAATGGGGTTCAGCC
>JBILFD010000145.1:0-3154 GCA_044351765.1 Candidatus Nanopelagicaceae bacterium
TGCCCATTCCGGCAGCAAGAATAATTACTTGGCGAATCACTTTTCTCCTTAAATAGACCTTCGCGTACGGGTTAATTCGCTTACAGCAACTTCATGTTCGTTTATAGATTTTAAAATGGCCGCAAAATAAGTTTTTGAACTCTCACCTGCTGCTATTCCACCGAAATAATACCGACAAACCTCTGCTCGTTTAGCGGCTAGATCATCTTTTTCTAATGTTTTTTTCAGTCGTGTAGAAAGTTCATCTACGCTTTCTCCATCAATTATTGTTGCAGCAGATGCCACTGGTGATTCAGATTCAAGTGCGGCGAAATCTGTGCGCCGATCCGAAAGGAAGATCGCCCCTTCGGGTTTCAAATACAGATAGTCAAGGGTGACGCTGGATATATCGCTTATCAACAAATCTGTGCCAAGAAGAACTTCAATAACATCGCCTTCAAGTAAAACTTGGTGTGGAGTTTTGTTCAATCGAGAAATAATGTATTTATGAGCGGCAACTACTTCTGGATCTTTAGAGGTAAGAATTCTTGGGTGAGGTTTATAGATCGTTCGACAATCACTTTGGCTTAAGGCAGCATCAATAATTTTTTTACCATACATATCCATTGAAGTGTAATTATTTGCTTCATCCTCACCTTCCCAGGTTGGGGCATAAGTAATGGTTTTTAATTTTGGCTCTGCTGCAAATGGTGTTTGACCTAAATCTAATTGCGGCCTTCCGACTGTGATTAGTTTGTTTTGATCAATCCATGCGACTGCTTTCAAATAGCGATCTTTAGCTGCTGGCCCTGCGACGAAAACTCGATCATAGGCTTTAGCTTGGTTACTAACCATGGAGATCTTGTCACTCTCGCCATGGTTAACATGAATATGGACCGCTTGTTGATAAGAGAGAGTTTGAAAGTTTTGGTATGAATTGTTTACATAAATAATTGCCTTAAATTTTGAAAGTTCTAGAAGTGACATTAACAAGTCAAAGGTACGCGCATGAATTATCGGAACATTAGTTAATTTCCTTAGTTCCTCTGTAGTGGCAGCGCTTCGCGTGATAATTACCGCATTTAAATCTGCAGGTGATTTTTCAATCACGGGTAACCATTGAGCGATTTGGTAAATTCGAGAAGGTGTATCTGCAAAGAAATAAGCAACTTTTGCACCTCCTGCCGATTCGGAGGTGAATGGGTCATATGTGGGTGGAAAGACCAATCTTTTTAAGGTCCGGGCTTTGCGCCAAAGGACCCGAAATAGCCGTGAAACCGGGTTGCGAGTGCGTCGACGAACTGCCATCACAACCTCGATTCAAATAGTGAGAGGAGTTATAGAGTACCCACCGTGGTCAGAGTAATAAGGCAGGTGGCAAGCGCATTCCCACATAATTTAGCATCGCTCAATGAGCTCATAAATGGGACGGAAGAAGCGATTGTCATTTTTGAGCCAGCTTTAAAGATTGCTGAGCCTGTTAGTGCGCTGTTGACGGATTTCGAGCGTGAATATTTCACTGTTTTAGCAATCCCAGAAAACGATAGCGGAGACACAACTGTTGCTCACCAGCGACTGCTTGCTGTTCAAACTTTAGATCATCAAATTACCACCGCTACTCATCAATTAATTCCAGCAATTTATATTCCAAGCACAAAGTTAAAAATAGTAAGGACTCTAATTTCTGAGTTAGATAAATTTCCAAATTCCCAAATAGATCCAATTCAATATTTATTACTTGGGCTGGTCAGACTCGGTGAACAAATTCGGGTCTTGGAAATAGATTCGCTGCCCCCAGTAAATTCAGACCCAGACAAATTAAGATTACAATTAGCTAATCGAAGTAACGATGGTTTCTTTTCCACATTCATACTCAGAAAAATCTCCAAGTTATTTACACGCGCCGCTCTCAATTTAAAGCTGAAGCCAAATTTTGTAACTGTAGTTTCATTTCTAGTTGGAGTTTTTTCAGCTATTGAGTTTTCGCGCAGTAATTACATATCAGGCGC
Source organism: Candidatus Nanopelagicaceae bacterium (assembly GCA_044351765.1). Taxonomy (GTDB): domain Bacteria; phylum Actinomycetota; class Actinomycetes; order Nanopelagicales; family Nanopelagicaceae; genus UBA3012. Next base: position 1,989 of record JBILFD010000145.1, read on the forward strand.
AGTACTTTTACAACTATCACTTATTTTAGATTGTGTAGATGGAGAAGTCGCAAGATATACAAAACAATTTAGTCGTTTTGGTGCTTGGCTAGATGCTCTTTCTGATCGAGTAAAAGAGTTTATGGCTATTGGTGGATTAGCTTATTCTGTACAGGACTCCGTTAAGAACATTTGGATACTTGCAACTATCGCTGTGATCATTCAAACAGTTAAACATATATCGGATTATGACTTTACTGCTGTGCGTGAATCTCTAGAGGTAAGAATTTCACCTATTCCTTTGACCCAAAAAACAGATGGTCTCACAAAAAGGAAATCACTTAAAAAAGGTGGAGCAACTTACTGGGTCAAGAAAGTTATCTACTTTCCAATAGCTGAACGTTGGCTCTTAATTTCATTTGGAGCTGTCGCATTTGGCCCTGAGCTAACTCTAATTGCGCTGATCGTCTTGGGATTTCTATCTTTGTCGTACGTGAAGTTAGGACGAGTTTTACGATCATATAAATGGGGCGACAAGATAAAAAATTGTGATTTTATTGATCAGCAAGGGGACTTAGGGTTTAATCTTAAATTCTCAAACTTTAGATTTGGTTGGGGGTTATCCTCGGTTCTTCGATTGATCGAGTTTGTTTTGATAGTTGCAATATTTAATTTTGATTTCAGTTCAAATTTATTTTTACTAATTTTTGTTATTGCGATTTACCACTATGTAAATCTTTATGACTCATTAAACAAAATTCCACCTATGCAAAGATTTTTAGGCTTATATTTACCAGGTCGACTTCTACTAATTTTGATCGTCGTAATGAGTTTAGGAGCTCAAACTCCTGCAATCTCTTGGCTCTGTACATATCTTGGTTTAGTCATAATTTGGCGCGGTGGGCGTAGGCTTAGCGCAAGGGGGAATTAGTGCAACGAATTTCTATTTCCGAATTACGTGAGGTCAGCCAGCCTGCATCAATCACTGGAAGATCTAACGCTGAGCATTGGACCGCCGATCTATATTTGCGGAAGATTTCACCTTATTTAACTCGGGCGCTGATCTCTACCCGGATATCTCCCAACGGAGTTACCTGGTTGATGATTATTACTGGAATATCTACTGGTTTAGCTCTCTTGATCCCAGGCTATAAGGGAATTTTGCTGGCACTTTTCCTCTCTCAATT
>JBILFD010000146.1:0-3107 GCA_044351765.1 Candidatus Nanopelagicaceae bacterium
AGGGTATTAATACAATTCTTGTAATCGTTAATGCATTAGGCAAATTAATTTGCATGTAAATCCGCTCCATCAGTAGCCACAACCCGAGCCTTTACATATGTGCCAACTGCGGCCGCTGAATTCAGCAAGTATGTACTGCCATCAACTTCAGGCCCTTGATGCGCTGCTCTTCCTTCTTGGGTGGCTCTATCTTCCACAAGCACAACTACTTCTTCGCCAATTCGCTCGTTCGCGCGATCACTTAGTAACTGCTCAACAAGGGAGTTAACTTCCTCCACTCGATTTCTGATTTCACGCTGATCCAGTTTGTCTGGCAACGTTTCTGCTTCGGTGCCATCCTCATCGCTATAGCCAAAGATGCCGATTGCATCCAACCTTGCTTGACTAAGGAATTTAAGTAATTCCTGGAAATCACTTTCATCTTCACCTGGGAATCCCACAATAAAATTTGATCGAATTCCGGCAAGTGGGGCTTTGCTTCTGATCTGACTAACCAGTTCTAGAAATTTATCTGTATCACCAAATCTGCGCATACTTCTGGTGATTTTCGCACTCGCATGCTGAAAGGAAAGATCAAAATATGGAACAACTTTTGGAATTGAGGTCATGGCATCTATCAGAGTTGGTCTCATCTCTTGAAATTCCATCGATATCAGCCAACTGCGGAAGCATCTCTTCCATCGCCCTGATATTTCCTAAATCTTTTCCATATGAAGTCGTATTCTCACTAACTAAGAAAATTTCACTAACTCCGTTATCAGCCAACCATTTTGCTTCACTAATTATTTCATCCTGTGTGCGCGAGACAAATGCTCCACGGAAAAATGGGATTGCGCAAAAGGTGCAGCGGCGATCACATCCTGCCGCAATTTTTAATGGTGCTACAGGCGCGTTATCTAGTCTTTTTCTAAGAACGCGTTCACCCTCACCCATTTTGGTACTTCTTTCAGGTTGCTTGCGCTCTGCAGGTGCGATGGGAAGTAATTTACGACGATCACTTGGAGCATGAGCCTGAATGTTTTCACCAGCTAAAATTTTTGTTAAGCGATCTGAAATATCTGCGTAGTGATCAAATCCTAATATTCCATCTGCTTCTGGAAGAGCTGCTTCTAATTCTTTTCCATATCTTTCAGCCATACATCCAACTGCTACTACCTTTTTTAAACTGTTAGCTTTCCCATGCTTTAGGGAATTTGCTTCCAAGACTGCGTCAATTGAATCTTTCTTGGCGGCTTCGACAAAACCACAAGTATTGATTAACGCGACATCGGCGTCATCTGCATTCGTTACTAATTCCCAGCCATCATTAGCTAAGCGAGCAGCCAATTCCTCGGAATCGGTTTCATTACGCGAACAGCCCAAAGTTACTAAAGCAACTTTTTTCATGATTTGTGACCTTTGACTGGTCTATTAAATGTAAATGGGTTAGCCAGCAACCGGTGCGTCATCGGCTGCGACTTGCAGACGTACGACTTCACCGATTTTGCCCGGAATGCCACGATCTTCGCCATTAACGGTCAGCGTAACAGCCCCAGCATTTCCGATCACAAATCTAAGCAATTGCGGATCGGTAAATTCCTTACTTTCGCCCTTTCGGACCTCTCCAGTAAAAATCGAATTGCCAGCGGCATTACTTACCGAGATCCATGAATAGCTTTTAACTCCAGTAATGACGACTTTGGCCTCTGGATCGGCTGATGCTGTTGCTGGTATTGGTTGTTCTGCAGATGGAGGTGTTTCACTTTCTGATGTTGCACTAACTACTTCAATTTTTGGAGAACTTCCGGAAATCTGCACGACGGTGACGAGCGCAATAACAGCAACCGCGATTGTTGCTAACGTTTTCCAACTTGCTTTGGTTGATTTTGAAGGTTTCTCAAGATTCCGTTTTCCTTTTTCAGAAAGGTCTAAGAGTGCGGTTTCAAATTTGCCATATTTTTCATCAAAGAGTTCAAGCAAAGATTTTGAATCAATTCTTAAGATTCCAGCGATAACTTTTAAATGTCCGCGCGCATAGGTATCTCCACCACATAATGAAAAATCATCATTTTCAATTGCTTCTAAGACGGCGACTCTTAATTTTGCCCGGTCCGCAACTTCTGCAATTGTGAGGTCAGCACCTTTTCGCGCTGCGCGAATTTCATCACCAATACTTCTGGTGCTCATGTACCACCTCCTGCTTCGGGGGGAATCCGGCGGAGCAAAAATCCAATTAGTAAAGGGTAAGTCGCACAAAGCCAAATGCACAAGCCGAGAAGCAATAAAAAATCAGATAGGAAAGATTAGCCCCGCAGTGAAGCCAAAACTTCAGCAATATCGTCCGGCTTTATTAGGACATCTCGCGCTTTGGAACCTTCAGATGGTCCGACAATTCCGCGACTCTCCATTAGATCCATTAACCGTCCGGCTTTGGCAAAACCGACTCGTAACTTACGTTGCAACATTGAAGTTGATCCGAATTGTGTTCCAACTACTAATTCAACAGCTTGTAACAACAAATCTAAATCGTCTCCGATGTCGGCATCAACATCTTTACGAATTGTTGCGGCAACCGTTACATCATCACGATATTGAGTTCCACGTTGACCTTTTATATGTGTGGTGATCGTTTCAATTTCTCTCTCTGAAATGTATGCACCCTGAATTCGCATTGCACGGCTTGCTCCCATTGGAATAAACAAGCCATCACCTTGTCCTACTAACTTTTCAGCTCCCGGAGTATCCAAAATAACCCGGCTATCGGCCAAGCTGCTTGTTGCAAAAGCAAGGCGCGACGGAACGTTAGCTTTAATCAACCCAGTGACGATATCAACGCTGGGACGTTGTGTGGCTAGAACTAAGTGAATTCCTGCAGCGCGCGCAAGTTGGGTGATACGCACAATTGAATCTTCAACATCGCGAGGTGCCACCATCATTAAATCTGCTAACTCGTCAACAATTACTAAAAGATACGGATACGGTTTCATTTTTCTTTGACTGCCAGGTGGTGGAGCAATTTTTCCGGCTCGAAGAGCTTTATTGAAGTCATCAATATGTCGGAAGCCAAAATTAGATAGATCGTCATAGCGGAGATCCATCTCGCGGACAACCCATTGCAAAGCATCGGC
>JBILFD010000147.1:0-3087 GCA_044351765.1 Candidatus Nanopelagicaceae bacterium
CATCTCATGCAAAATCACATTTGCGCGCCAGTTGTAATTCTTGTCGGTGACTTTACTTCTAAAGACAAAGTAATCCTCGGCAAAAGTAACTGCTCCAGCATTTTCCATGGCGCCAGCGTTAAATTCTGCAACCGCAATCTGATCATATTTTTCAAAAGGATAGGCAAGACCAAACTCTTTTTCGAAGTATGCAAAACCCTGTTTGGTGATCTTGAAGATCTCATCTGCGTCCAATTTTGGCGCAAGCGAAGTGCGGCAATAGATTCCAAGCGGAACTTCTTTTTCACCTTTGTAGGTGTCTGTAACAAAGTGATAAGGACCGGCTATTAAAGCGGTTATGTAAGTTGACATCACTGGAGTTTCGTTAAATATCCATAGAGTCTTGTTATTTCCAAGATCTTTTTTCTCTTTTGCTGAGTAATTTGAAATTACTTCCCAATTAGAAGGCGCAATTGTTGTAAGAGAGAACTTCGCTTTCAAATCTGGTTGGTCAAAGCATGCATAAACTCGACGTGAATCCGCAACTTCAAATTGTGAGTACAAATAAACTTCTGAATCGGCAGGATCAACAAATCGGTGCAGACCTTCACCAGAAGTTGAGTAGATTGCATCTAGATCTACAACTAAAGTATTTTCAGCGGCAAGATTCTTTAGGTGAACACTTTCGCCATCAAAGACAGATGGATCTAATGCCACTCCATTGAGCGTTGCGCTATGTAGCGTGCGACCAACTGCATCTATAAATGTTTCACTGCCTGGCTTGCTGCTTGAAAACTTGACTGTGGTCTTTGCACGAAAAACTTCGGCGCCGGTAGTCAGATCTAACTCAACTAGATAGCTCTCTACTTTTAAGTGAGCGCTACGAGCGGCGGCTTCAGCACGAGAAAGGTTTACTCCAGGCACAGATACTCCTTATATAAAGCGTTGAGGTTCTATCCAACCACTTGGCGAGGGTTTGGGCTAAAAAGTAATCAGTGGCAGTCTTGGGCTATGGAGGCCCAAGAGGAGTATTCGAATTCGATCCGCACTTACAAGTTGCGAGGAGCCCGAATCACCCATTCCCAAGAAGCGGCAATTGAGCGGCATTGGCAGCGATTTGGGGTTGAGATCGGTGATGAGGCAATCGATCTTCACTCCCTATTTCCGGATTTGAATCATGTGGTTCTTGAGATTGGAACTGGCATGGGAGAGGCAACTGCCGAGATGGCAGCAGCGGATCCAGCTATTGGGATTGTGGCCCTTGAGATTCACCGACCAGGTATCGGTTCGCTTCTTTGGCGAATAGATCATGCCGGAGTCGAGAATGTTCGAATCATTCACAATGACGTGATGTTGGTACTTCCAGAGAAAATACTTGATGGATCAATTGATGAGATCAGAATTTATTTCCCCGACCCTTGGCCAAAGTTGCGTCATCACAAACGCAGATTGCTGCAAGGTGATTTTTTAAACTTACTCGCTAAAAAATTACGTCCTGGTGGACTTTTACATATTGCCACCGATTGGCAACCTTATGCAGATTGGATTGCAGAAAGGTTAGATCAGATTCCTGAATTTTCTGGGGGAGTTGTTCCGCGACCTAGTAATCGAACTTTCACGCGTTTTGAAAAACAAGGACTAGATAAAGAGCATCAAGTTACAGATTTTCACTACTTTAAGAAGTAGATCCCTTAAAGCGGTGGAAGTTTTTTGCTGACTTCATAATCCGAAATCATATCGATGCGACGAGTATGGCGATCTTCTCCTGAATAAGGAGTAGCCAAGAAAGCATCAACAATTGCAAGTGCTTCGGCTTCAGAATTCATGCGCTCGCCGATTGATAAAACATTTGCGTTGTTATGTTGGCGAGATAGTGCTGCGATCTCACTGTTGTACGCAAGAGCTGCGCGGATTCCAGCGACTTTGTTGGCACTGATCTGTTCGCCATTTCCTGAACCGCCCAAAACAATTCCAAGAGCACCAGGATTTTTTGCAACACCTTCAGCTGCTCTTAGACAAAAAGTTGGGTAATCATCGAGTGCTTCATATGTAAATGGCCCATGGTCGACCACCTCATGACCTGATTTTTTCAAATGATCGATGATCAAAGTTTTGTAGGCAAAGCCAGCGTGGTCAGATCCAATATGTATTTGCATGAAGAGATCTTGGCAGAAAAAGAATCAGGACGCCGTGCACTTGGCACGCGCGCCCTGATTCTTAAGGGGGAGATTATTTAATTGTTACTGGTTATGAAGCTGGTACTGCTGGTACGGCTGGGGTTGTTGCAGTTGGAGCAGGTGCGGTCTGTGGTGCAACTCCGGTGTTGCCTTTAGGACCTTTACCTTTTCCACCCATTGATCCACCCAAATGACCACCCATTGGTGAACGCTTGGATGAAATTTCAGCGGTTACAAGTGCAACCAGATTTGCCTTTGCGGTTGTTGCTTGCGCGGCAGTTATTTTTCCGGCAGTTACAGCAATATCAAGGTCTGCACTCTTTTCCGCAACTAGTGCTGCGATAAGTGCATCTTTCTTGGTTCCGGCAATTTCAGCAAGAGTTTTACCAGTTGCAAGTTGAGTCTTTAATTCTGCTGCGGTAATTCCTAGTGCGCCAGCTATTACGGCTTCGTGCTTAGCTTTTTGAGCAACACGAGCAGCTTCATTTGCGACACGTGCTGCATCGCGGAGTGCATCTTTTGCAACTTTGTCATCTGCCAGTGCTTTAACAATTGCATCAGATTGAACTTGGGTAATTGTTCCGGCAGTTACAAGAGTTGCCAGTACAGAAGTTAGAACTTCAGTGCCACCTTTTTCAGCTCCGCCAATTCCCATGCCAACACCCTTTGATGCACCTGATACTTTTTTGTTGATTGATGCAACTGGTGCCTTTTGGTTGCCTTTTGGATTAGAGAAAGTAACTTTTTTAGATGTTGTTTTAGTAACTGTTGTGGTTTTGCTTGCGGCTAGTGCGCTGCCACCGCTGGTGATTGCAAGACCTGATACGACTACTGCCGCAATCAAACTTCTGCTGGTCTTCATTTGAACTCCTCTTGTTTTCAAACCAGCGGCGGTTCGCCTCTGATGTGCTCAGATAACTGGATCTACTTG
>JBILFD010000148.1:0-3047 GCA_044351765.1 Candidatus Nanopelagicaceae bacterium
GAAACTGCATGTGTAGTAGCAATTAGTTCTGATGCGGTAACGATTAAACAGGTAGAACTAAGAACTATTGAGGAAGCTTTCGGCAGCGGATCCGTTAAACCACAGATCCCAGATCGCCTAACCGGCAAAACCATTGCGGTCGTTGGATCGGGTCCTGCAGGATTAGCAGCAGCACAGCAATTAACTCGCGCAGGTCACACTGTTGCGGTTTATGAGCGAGCAGAAAAAATCGGCGGTTTACTTCGTTACGGAATTCCAGAGTTCAAGATGGAAAAAAATATTTTAGATCGACGTTTAGATCAGATGAAAGCCGAAGGAACCAGATTTAGACCCGGAGTCGATGTTGGTGGCGAGATAACTGGATCAGATCTGCGAACCAGGTATGACGCAGTAATTCTTGCAATTGGTGCAACTAATTGGCGCGACCTTCCCGTGCCAGGACGTGAACTAAATGGAATTCATCAAGCTATGGAATATCTACCTTGGGGTAACAAACAAGGATTGAATGAATTAAGTGGACCGCCTCCAATAAATGCGACAGGAAAGCATGTTGTAATTTTGGGTGGAGGAGATACTGGTGCAGATTGTTTAGGAACTGCGATCCGCCAAGGAGCGGCCAGCATTACTCAGCTTGAGATCATGCCTCGTCCAACAGGGGAGCGCCCATCTTCACAACCTTGGCCGACCTATCCAATGATTTATCGAGTATCAAGTGCGCATGAAGAATCAGGTGAGCGCTTATTTGCAGTTTCAACTGAATCTTTCCTTGGTGATGACAATGGAAATGTAAAAGCATTGCGTTTAGTCGAAACTGAATTCAAAGATGGAAAATTTGAAAAAGTTGCAGGATCTGAAAAAGAAATTCCAGCAGATTTAGTTTTCCTCGCGATGGGATTCACCGGAGTAGAAAAATCTCCATTGGTATCTCAATTAGAGGTTGAACTAGACAATCGTGGAAATATTGCCCGAAATGAGAATTTCGAGAGCACCTCTGAAGGTGTCTTTGTCTGTGGAGACGCTGGACGTGGCCAGTCGCTCATCGTCTGGGCAATCGCTGAGGGACGTGCGGCAGCTGCAGCAGTTGATCGATCCTTAATGGGACGAACTCAATTGCCTGCTCCTATCGAGCCTACGGATCGATCTTTAACTGTTTAACTGGATTTAACTCTTTTAAAGAATGAGACAGTAGTAAACAAGTAGAATTGACTCATGCGTCGAGCCAAAATTGTTTGTACTTTAGGTCCGGCCACTGATGACGCGGTAATGATCGATCGGATGATCGCTGCCGGTATGAATATGGCGCGATTGAATCTTTCGCATGGGGCACGAGAAGGTCATGAAAAAACCTTCGAAATGGTGCGCCAAGCCGCAGCAAAAGCCGATCTTTCGGTTGCAATAGTTGTGGATCTGCAAGGGCCAAAGATCAGATTAGGCAAATTCAAAAATGGTTCTCATGAAATTATCAAAGGTGCAAAGTTCACAATCACAACTGAGGTAATTGAAGGCGATGAAAATATCTCCTCTACAACATATTTGGGATTGCCTGGAGATTGCAAAGTTGGCGATCGGATATTGATTGATGATGGACGAGTAGCCTTAGAAGTAACTTCCGTTAAAGCGCCAAGAATAGAAACTATTGTCATAGAAGGCGGAACTGTAAGTAACAATAAAGGCTTAAATTTGCCAGGGGCTGCAGTATCGGTGCCGGCACTTTCTGAAAAAGATGAAGAAGATTTGAAATGGGCAATCGGGATGGGTGCAGATTTTATTGCACTCTCATTTGTTCGCGATGCAGCGGATATAAAGCGCGTACATCAGATTATGGATTCCGCTGGAGTTCGGATTCCAGTAATTGCAAAAATTGAAAAACCGCAAGCAGTTGCAAATTTAGAAGAAATAGTCGCAGCATTTGATGCAATCATGGTTGCGCGTGGTGATTTAGGAGTAGAACTCCCAATGGAGGAAGTCCCATTGGTTCAGAAACGTTGCATTACTCTTGCCCGTGAAAATGCAAAACCAGTAATTGTGGCTACTCAAATGCTTGATTCGATGATTACAAATTCCCGTCCTACACGTGCGGAAGTAAATGATTGCGCTAATGCGGTACTAGATGGCGCAGATGCTTTAATGCTTTCGGGGGAGACAAGTGTTGGAAAATTCCCGATTGAAACTATTGAGATGATGGCAAGAATCATCGCAAAAACTGAAGAAGAAGCTTTGGATACCGTTGCACCCCTTCGTCATAATCCACATACAACCGCTGGGGCAATTACAAAAGCGGCTACCGAAGTCGGCGAAGTTGTTGGCGCAAAATTTTTAGTTGCTTTTACTCAAAGTGGGGATTCGGCAAGAAGAATGTCGCGGTTACGTTCTGCAATCCCGATGTTGGCCCTGACTCCCGATGTGCGTACATCTCGGGTTCTGGCACTTAGTTGGGGAGTTGAATCAATTGTGATCCCGCCTGCTAGTCATACCGATGAAATGGTTAAGCAGATTGATAGCAAATTAATTGAGAGCAAGAGAGCAAATATTGGTGATTTCATATTGATTGTGGCGGGAAGTCCTCCTGGAATACCTGGTTCAACCAATGCCATGCGAGTGCATCGAGTCGGGGATGCCGTTGCGGGCGTTGTTCCTGCTTATCGTTGAGGTCGAGTTCTACAATTAGAACTAGTAAGGCTGAAAAATCGGGGAGAAAAATGAGAAATAGCATGAAAATCGTTTTTGCGGTTTTGCTCTCATTTAGCGTCGTTTGCTCCGCTGTTGGTGGAAGTATTCCCGCACATTCTTCAACCTCATCGCTGCCAACCACTTGGCCAAAAGTTCCCTCAATTGGATTCTCTTCCAGCGATGACAGCTTGATGGAAACAAAGTCATATGTGACTGGGTTGTCTTACGCTGAAGGCGCCACGAGTGGCATCTACTCCCGAACTGTTACCTGCTCAACTGTTGATGATGTTGCTTGTGCTGGTGCTGATTCACTTTTCGCGCAAATGATCCTTTTGCCTTGCTCGTCCACTGTTACCGAAATGTGTATTGAATCTCTT
>JBILFD010000149.1:0-3044 GCA_044351765.1 Candidatus Nanopelagicaceae bacterium
ACTATGGGAGCGTTATCAATAACTGGACAGCCAGGTAAAGCTGCACCCTTTGAACCCCTGCTTCCCGGAGTTAAATTCTTAAAGTATGGAGATTTTAAAAGTTTGAAAAAAGGAATTACCAAACGTACTGCGATGGTAATGATCGAGCCCATTCAGGGAGAAGCCGGTGTTTTAACTCTTCCTAAAGGTTTTCTGACTGCCGTAAGAGAAAGATGTACAGAAGTCGGAGCACTGCTCGCTATTGATGAAGTTCAAACTGGAATGGGAAGAACTGGAAAGTGGTTTGGATACCAACACGAAGGCATCAAGCCCGACATCATCACATTAGCAAAAGGATTAGGTGGAGGCTTACCGCTGGGCGCGATGATCGCACTTGGTGAAAGCGCAAAGTTATTTACTCCTGGAACTCATGGTTCAACTTTTGGTGGTAATCCAATAAGTGTGGCCGCATCACGTGCAGCAATTTCGGTGATCGAAGATGATCAACTACTTTCTAGAATAACTGCTTTTGGTGAATTGATAATTAATACAGCTCAAACATTTCCAAAAGTTAAAGAAGTTCGTGGTGCTGGGCTATTGATCGGCATCGAATTTATAGAACCAATTGGATCAGAGATTTTGGCAGCGTTAGAAGATCGAGGCTTCTTAGTTAACTCACCTAATCCCACGACCATAAGAATTTCACCACCACTTATCGCAGCCGAAACAGATGTAAATGATTTTCTGGTCGCTCTACGGGCAATATTGATAGGTAGATTATGAGTACTCCTCATACAAAGGTTGCCAGACAGGAAATGATTAAAGATTGGATCACTCAAGGCAGCATCCATTCGCAAATTGAAATTGTCGATCGCTTGAAAAATTCAGGCTTCGATGTCACTCAAGCGACCGTAAGCCGCGATTTAGAGGAGATTGGTGCAGTACGCGGAAGAGACTCGCAAGGAGATCCGAATTATCGAATCAATCAAGAATCAATTGACGAGCCATTGAGCAAAGTCTCTCGATTAATAAGCGACCTCTTAGTTGATGTGAAATCAAGTGGCAATTTAACAGTTTTGCGTACGCCGCCAGGAGGAGCTCAATTGCTTGCAAGTGCTTTGGATCGGGCTTCAAGAGCGGGCACTATTCCACAAATAATTGGAACTATTGCCGGAGATGACACAGTTTTAGTTGTTTCGAGTGAATCAGATGGAGCAGCGCAAAACGCACAGTTATTACTGAGTTTGGCTCAATCGGAGCAGATATGATTTTGATTCACTGCACCAATGATTTTTGTAAACAGTTAGGGGAGAAGTAATGGCGTTATGGGGAGGCAGATTTGCGGATGCTCCGTCTGATGCACTCGCTGCGCTTTCTCGTAGCGTGCATTTTGATTGGAGATTAGCTCCATACGACCTTGATAGCAGTCAAGTGCATTTAACAAATCTACTTAATTCAAAAATAGTTTCGCAAAGTGATTTTGAGAAAATTAGAGCAGCGATTGATTCATTGAGAGCTGATGTTATTTCTGGAAAAGCATTACCTAATGGCGATGATGAAGATGTGCATTCAGCTTTAGAGCGGATTTTGAGTGAACGAATTGGCGAGTTAGGAAGTTCTTTGCGCGCGGGCCGATCTCGTAATGATCAGATTGCAACAGATTTACGTCTTTACTTAAGAGATGTTGGTGTGGGGCTGGCGCAACTACTTTTAGATTTAGAGAAAGCATTGGCAAAACTCGCGGCCGATTATTCCGATGCGCCGGCGCCAGGCTTTACTCATTTACAACATGCTCAACCAGTAATTTTTGGTCATGAGTTGGCTAAACATGCACATGCGCTTTCACGAGATATCGAGAGATTGCAGCAGTGGTGGGAACGCACCGGAGTAAGCCCTCTGGGAGCCGGAGCCCTATCTGGTTCAGCGCTATCAACTGATCCAGTATTAAGCGCTCATACTCTTGGATTTCATAGTTCTGCCGAAAATAGTATTGATGCGGTTCGTGATCGCGATTTCGCTGCAGAATTTTTATTTATTGCTGCATTGATCGGTGTGCACCTTTCTCAAATTGGAGAAGAGTGGACAATCTGGGCGACCACAGAGTTCGGCTGGGCAAAATTAAATGATGCTTACTCAACCGGTTCATCAATAATGCCGCAAAAGAAAAATCCAGACATTGCTGAATTAGCTCGTGGAAAATCTGGAAGATTAATTGGCGATTTAACTGGGTTGTTAGTTACCTTAAAAGGTTTGCCATTTGCATACAACCGAGATCTCCAAGAAGACAAAGAGCCAGTTTTTGATGCAGTAGATACTTTAGAGATCTTATTGCCGGCTCTAACTGGAATGGTTTCAACCACAATTTTCGACCGCGAAAAAATGGCAATCGGTGCACCTCTTGGTTTTTCACTTGCTACAGAGATCGCAGATTTTCTAGCAAAAGAAGGAGTTGTCTTTGCGCATGCCCATGAAGTTGCCGGAAAAGCGGTTGCTCTTTGCGAAAGCAGTGGGCGACAACTAGAAAATTTAACTCTTGCGGAACTTTCGGCTTTACACCCAAAACTTACTGATTCAGTGAAGAGTTCATTAAGCGTGAAAGGTGCTCTAGAGGCGCGAGATAGTTATGGTGCGACCTCGCCAAAACAAGTACGCGCCCAATTAAGCAGATTAGATACGCTTATGGTTTCCCAGCAACAATGGATAGAAACCAGAGTGATAGATCTATGAGTGAGAACTCTTTACTGGCCGAACTGGAATGGCGCGGATTAATTTCGCAGACCACCGATCGAAAAGAGTTATCTGAAGCTTTAGATAAAAAGCCATTAACTTTGTATGTGGGTTTTGATCCAACAGCACCTAGCTTGCATGTTGGAAACCTCGTAGTTCTTCTTGCTTTGCGTAGGTTTCAAATGGCTGGGCACAGGCCAATCGCTTTAGTTGGTGGTGCTACCGGTTTGGTGGGGGACCCGAGTGGAAGATCAGACGAGCGCACTCTTAATGAAGAGGCCACTGTTCAAGAATGGGTAGAACGGATCCGTAAACAAGTTTCTAAATTTATTGATTTT
>JBILFD010000010.1:0-11001 GCA_044351765.1 Candidatus Nanopelagicaceae bacterium
ATTCGGGTGGGCGGCGATTATTTGCTTGGTCTTTGTACCAACGATCCGCTTCTTCAATAGTGTCTGCGTACTTATCTTTAAATACTTCAGGGATGTAATCAAACATAAATCGTTTGCCCTCGGAGTTGGTCAAAATTCCACCATCACCACGAACTGATTCAGTTACTAAAATTCCACGGACAGAAGGTGGCCAAACCATTCCAGTTGGATGGAATTGGACGAACTCCATGTCAATTAATTTTCCGCCAGCGCGAAGAGCAAGAGCGTGACCATCTCCGGTGCCTTCCCATGAATTACTTGTAACTTTAAATGATTTTCCAATTCCACCTGTTGCCAAAATAACTGCAGGTGCTTCAAAAAGAATTTCACTACCGGTTTCACGGCGATAGCCATAAACACCAGTTGCGACACCATTATCGATAAGGACATCAGTAATTGTTACTTCAGCGAAAACTTTTAAGTTGATTTCGGCATCGCCGTACTCTTTTGCATCTTTTTGTTGCAATGCGACTATGTGTTGTTGCATTGTGCGAATTAGCTCAAGACCGGTGCGATCTCCAACGTGTGCAAGTCGTGGATACTCGTGTCCACCGAAGTTTCTTTGTGAAATTTTTCCTTCTTTTGTGCGGTCAAAAAGTGCACCCCACATTTCAAGTTCCCAAACGCGCTCCGGTGACTCTTTTGCGTGTAACTCAGCCATGCGCCAGTTGTTTAAGAATTTTCCACCGCGCATTGTGTCGCGGAAATGTACTTGCCAATTATCGCTGCTATTAACATTTCCCATAGCGGCGGCAATTCCACCTTCTGCCATAACTGTGTGAGCTTTACCAAAAAGTGATTTACAAATAATTGCAACACGGAAGCCCGCTTCACGTGCTTCTACTGCAGCACGCAACCCTGCTCCACCAGCACCAATTACAACTACGTCGTATGAGTAGCGTTCGATATCAGTATTAGTCATCTCAACTCTCTAAAAGAAGTAGTAGTTAGTAATTGCACCGGTTGCAACGAAACGTACATATACATCTGTAAGTGCCACTCCGAATAACGAGATCCATGCAAATAGTGGATGGTGGTGGTTTAACCTAGAAACGACAGTCCACGCTTTGTATCGCACTGGATGTTTAGAGAAGTGACGAAGTCTTCCACCGATAGTGTGTCGGCAGGTATGGCAAGAAAGTGAATACAACCAAAGCAAGATTGCATTTGTTAGCAAAACTAAAGACCCAACGCTCATTCCAAATGATTTATCTTCATGTCGGAATGAAATCAACGCATCGTAAGTAAGAATTACGTTAAATACTAAACCGGCAAGAAAGAACCAACGGTGACCGTTTTGCAAAATTAAAGGTGCCCGAGTTTCGCCTGTGTATTTCTTATGTGGTTCTGCAACTGCACATGCAGGTGGAGACATCCAAAATGAACGGTAATAAGCTTTTCGATAGTAGTAACAAGTTAATCTAAAACCGAGTGGGAAAATCAAAATTAACAACGCTGGTGATAATCCAAATCCTAAAATACTTTGAGGAGCTACGACTCCAAATAATTGCGCGCCAGGTTCACAAGAGGCTGACAAGCATGGAGAATAAAATGGAGAAATTAAATGTGAAGACTCGACAAAGTAATATCCATTTTCAAATGCACGAAATGTTGCGTAAATAATGAATGAGACAAGAACGAAAACAGTTATTGCAGGTTGCAACCACCAACGATCAACTCGAAGCGTGCGCTCTTCAATACTTGCCCGACCTTCAGCACTTACCCCGGCCATAATTTCCACCTAACTGCCAACTTATAAAGTTGATGGAACTATTTTCCGCTAAGGCTTCGTAGAAGCGCCATACCAGAAGGCCGAATTGGCCTATATATATGTATGAGTTTTCCCACAGTTGAGCGCAAAAATGGCGGAGGGCGTGGGATTTGAACCCACGAAACTTTCGTTTGCCGGTTTTCAAGACCGGTGCACTCGGCCGCTATGCGAGCCCTCCGGGGGGAAATCTACCGGAAAGTTCGCATACCTAGAACTCGACCTTACTTTGGTAAATCTCCAGTGATCTCATAGAGGTAGTCGTGAGCATTTTCCGTGAAGTCAACGCCAGCGCCGATTCCTGGTGGAGGTGTGAACCAACCATCAATTGGTGCATGCGTTCCTGTGAAGATTGGGTCAGGGTTCGGCTTATTGTTTTCGCCAAAGATGAAGTACTCCGCATAAGGAATGCCGACTTCAGCGAAGATCAAATGAAGGTCCCAATGGCGCAATCCGCCACCATGTGGAATTACTGGAATAGCTTGAGCAGAAGCCATGGCGCAAATCTTTTTGGTTTCAGTTAACCCACCACACCATTGAATATCTGGTTGCAAGATTTCTGCACCACGAGCATCAAGCAATTGCTGGAATCCGTAACGGGTGTACTCATGTTCACCAGTTGCGATTGCAGTTGAAGAAATCTTCTGATTTAAAATTCCATAACCTTTGTAATCATCTGGTGGAAGTACTTCTTCAATCCATTTAACTCGGTAAGGTTCAATTAATTGAGCCATTCGCACGGTGTACTCAACATCCCATGCCATGTAGCAATCAAGCATTAGTTCAACATCCCAACCAATGCTTTCGCGAGTTTGTTTTACAAGTGCAACATTTCGGTTCATTCCTTCACGGCCTGAAGCTGGACCACAAGGCATCGCTAACTTATGTCCCATAAATCCAAGACCTTTTGTTCGCTCAATATCATTTCCAGTTAAATACGCTTGAACAGTGTCTTTAGCTAAACCACCGAGTGATTGATAAAGCGGTTCTTGACGCTTTTTCGAAATCAAATCCCACAACGCGTAATCAACTGCAGAGATCGCCATGATTGGCGCACCTTTACGACCGTAAGGCAATGAAGCGCGAAACATAATGTCCCAAAGTCGTTCTACTTCAAATGGATTTTTCCCAATCAAGAATTTCTTTAAATGGCCAGCAATAATTTCAGCCGAAGCTCGTCCGCCTGCGCTCTCACCAAGTCCATAAGTTCCATCTTCAGCGATAACTTGAACAATGGTGCGTCCACCCATTCCAATCCAAAGAGAACGAGTTGGTCGGTATTCGGCATGAATAGACATTGGGTTTGCAATCTCAGTTTCAGAAAGCCAAGCACCTTTGTTTTTCGCATCTTTATCTGGATTAGATTTACTTGGTCCAGTCAAAAAGACTTTAACTTCTGCGATTTTCATAACTACTCCCTCTTGTTTGGTGTCTTTGGCAATCTATTAACTAATTAAAGCTCCACCATCTACTGCAACTAATGAGCCGGTAACCCATTCACTTGCATCAGATAGCAAAAATAATGCTGCATTACCTAAATCAGTTGGAATGCCTCTGCCGCGCACGCCCGGTGGATCAACGTAAGGCTTTCCATCGCGAGCTTCTTGTTCGGCTCTTTGATTTATATTGATATCGGTTGCAACTCCACCACACAAAATCGCATTTACTCTAATTCCTAATCCCTTAACTTCATGTGCCATAGAAGTGGTTAATCCGTTTAATCCACCCTTGCTTGAAATGTAATGAACTTGCTTATTTCCACCACGGAAAGCTGAAACGGTGCTGATATTTACAATCGCGCCTTTTCCTTTTTCTTTCATAAATCGCGCTACTGCTTGAGATAGGAAGAAGGGCCCTGAAAGATTTACATCAAGATGACGTTGCCAATTCTCTGGAGTAATTTCAAAAAATGAAGCAAAGTTACAGATTCCAGCATTATTGACAAGCCCATCTATTCGGCCCAAATCTTTATGGATTTTTGCAACAGTACTTTCAATCTGTTCGCGGTATCCGATGTCACACAAATAACTGCTCGCTTTTCCGCCAGCTTTTTCAATTTTTTCAATCATCTTTTTTGCGTGAACTTCCTCGCTTGCTGCGGGATAGATAATCGCAACATGTGCACCAGCTCCTGCAAGCACCTCAGATATGCCGCTTCCGATACCGCGTCCCCCGCCAGTAACTATGACTACACGTTCGGATAAAGCTTTGTTTTCACTCACTCAAACCACTTCCTTCTAAACCTTTGGCGGATCACCTAAACGTCTACTTATCTTTGGAATGTAGAACAAAAAGGACAATACGAATCTAAGCACATATGAAGCGATGAATATAGAGGTGAGTGCGAAATGAGCGGTGAAGATTGGAATGAAAAATGCGGCCACAAATCCAATACCCGCGGAGATCCCCACGTAAAGATTAATCAATACGTCACGGCTCTTTTCAGAACCCAATCGATAAAGTCCAAGCTGAATTCCCAAATCGGAACCAGCGTTCATAATTCCAGTGTAAAAAACTGCCAACAAAATCATGTACTTGTCGGGGAAAATGGTCATAAAGACGAAGTACAAAGGTGCTAACGGAATAGTTATGCAAAGAATTCGATAGCTGCCAAATCTTTTTTGCACTCTCTGCCAAATTGAAATTCCAACCACGGCTCCGAATGCCAAAAGTATCGCCCAGGCACCCATCCACCTATCTGAAAATTTTAGCTCGTTCAAGAAATAGACGGTTTGAAGCGGGCCAGCTACAGACATTGCCGCAATCGCAAAACAAATAACACCAATGAATAAAAGAAAATCTCGTTCTTCACCAATTTTTTGAGTCTTTAGTTTATTTCTAAGTTTTCCTTGTTCTGCCGGGTCTGCTTTAGGTACTCGAATCTTTGAAACATTGTAAATTTCTAAAATTCCAAAGAAAGTCGAAACAATAAATATAAAATAATAGTTATTTGGGAAAGTCAGTGCGATCATTCCTGCACCAAATAAAATGTTTGCTGCCATAAATCCTGAATTTGCAATTCTAATTCTTGAACTAATTATCTCAGGGTGGTGCTCTTGTTTAATTGCTACTCCAGGAATTGGTATCCATAGAGCGCCATAAACTATTGCTGGAATTGCAAAAACAATAAACGCACTCGTAGCGAAGATCGCATCATTCTCTCCAAAAAATGGTGCGAGCATCGGTACAAATAAACCAATTCGTGCTGCGAAACCAGAAACTAGCATCCAGACTCGTTTTTGAGGTGAGCCTTGCAAGTACACAACAATTGCCGGGCCTAAAACAAGTGGCCCTAAAGCAGTTAATCCAACATAAACACTAATTAATGTAATCGAAGCATCAAGTCGAAGTAGATAAGGAATAGCAAAAACCGGGTATGCGGCAAGTGCTCCACCCCAAGCTGCTTGCCCACGTAGATACTTCCTGTTGTTTTCCATATCTTCTAAATTAACTCCTCTAAAACCTGAGCAACTCCATCATCATTACATTCTGGTGCAATTGATTTTGCTGCAGCCTGAGCAGCTGGGTGCGCCGTAGCCATCGCGTAAGAGCGTCCACTCCATTCAAGCATTGAAATGTCATTTGGATTATCACCAAACGTGATTACATCTGAGGCAGAAATATTTAACCGTTGTGCCAACTTCGCAAGCGTCTCGCCTTTACTTACGCCCACCGCAGAAATTTCCAAAAGCGATTCACTTGAATTGGAATGTGTGGCGGTCGCGATTCCTTTTAGCTCTTTTTGCGCAATTTCTAACATCTCATCTGAAGATAATTCATGGTTGAGGCTTCTAACTAAAAATTTCATAGCCGGTTGATCGAAATGTTCTTCGATTTGAGCACTACCTGCATCATCAATTCCTAAATCCCATCTAGCCAAGTATTTCTGCTCCCGATGGAATCCATCATGATTCTCAACCGCAAATACTGCAGAAGGCATGCTGGCCCGCAATGCTTGTGTGGCTTTATTCAAATCTTCAACACTTATCAACCACTCTTCAAGAATTTCATTTTTGTGAAAATCATAAATAACTGCGCCGTTTCCACAAACGCCAGTTCCAAAAGAAAATGCTTCACGTACTTCGTTCATCCACCGCGGCGGTCTTCCGGTGATAAAAAAGATATGAATTCCTAAATCATGTGCTTTTGTAAATGTCTCAATAGTTCTCTTTGAGATGTGTCCATCAAACGGAATTATTGTTCCGTCTAAGTCAGTCGCAATTATTTTTGGCCGTGTCACACCGGCTCAAATCGATCTTTCCCTAAATAAGGAATTAATGCTTTTGGTATTAGGACTGAACCGTCTGCTTGTTGGTGATTTTCTAAGATCGCAACAATTATTCGAGGTATTGCACACAAGGTTCCATTTAGAGTCGCAACAGGTTTAGTTCCTTCATCATCTTTGTAGCGAATATTTAATCTTCTTGCTTGATATTGCGTGCAATTAGAAGTACTTGTTACTTCGCGATATTGACCTTGAGT
The DNA here is from genome assembly GCA_044351765.1 of Candidatus Nanopelagicaceae bacterium. Lineage (GTDB taxonomy): Bacteria > Actinomycetota > Actinomycetes > Nanopelagicales > Nanopelagicaceae > UBA3012. The sequence continues at coordinate 6,290 of JBILFD010000010.1, forward strand.
TGGAATCCATGCTTCACAATCAAATTTACGTATTGCACTTGATCCAAGATCTCCGGTCGCAACGTCAATTACTCGATATGGAATTTCAAGTGCATTAAGAAACTCTTTTTCCCAATTCAATAATCTTTGGTGCTCGGCTAAAGCATCTTCTGGATCGCAAAAAGAAAACATCTCTACTTTGTCGAATTGATGTACGCGAATAATTCCGCGCGTATCTTTTCCGTAAGTTCCAGCTTCGCGCCTAAAGCATGAAGAGAAACCTGCATAACGCAATGGAAATTTATTGCTATCTAGGATTTCATCCATGTGATAAGCCGCAAGCGGTACTTCGCTAGTTCCGACTAAATAAAAATCATCTTCTTCTAAATGAAAAACATTTTCGGCTGCTTGACCAAGGAATCCAGTGCCTTCCATTGCAGGAGGCTTTACCAAAACGGGTGGGATCACAGGTATAAAGCCAGCTTTAACAGCAGTAGCGATCGCGAAATTGATTAATGCAAATTCAAGCAATGCGCCGTTACCTGTTAAGTAGTAGAAACGGGAGCCAGAAACTTTTGCGCCTCGCTCGGTATCAATCGCTCCTAGTATTTTTCCTAATTCGACGTGATCTTTTGGTTCAAAATCAAATTTTCTTGGAGTTCCGATCTCCTCTAAAACTACAAAATCTTCTTCGCCACCAATAGGTGCACCAGGATCTACCAGATTAGCCAATCCCATAAATAACTTTTGCGAGCGCTCTTCTAATTCCGCACGCTTTGCATCACTTGCTTTTACTGTTGCTGCTAATTCTTTAGAGCTTTCTAATAATTTTGCTTTTTCTTCCCCTTTTGCTGCACCAACACTTTTTGATAAAAGATTCTGTTGTGCCCTTGCAGATTCAAATTCACTTATTGCAATTCGTCTTTCATTATCAGCATTGATTGCAGCGTCAACTAATTTCTCATCTTCACCGCGCGCACGTTGAGACGCTTTTACTAAATCTGGATTGTCGCGAAGTAATCTTATGTCAATCACTTTTTAATATCTCCAGATCTAATTCTCTTCAACCAATTTTCTGCGGTATCAAAAGCTTTATCTTCAGTCGCTTTATTTAAAGTCGGTGGAACTTTATCTGCTCTTGCATACGATCCTAAGAATCGGACATCGGCACAGATTCGATATAACGCTTTTAATGCGTCACCAACTCTTGCATCTTCAATATGGCCTTCGGCGTCAATAATGAAATGATATTGACCTAATTCAACGCCATTAGGTCGTGATTGAATGAAAGTTAAGTTAACTCCACGCACTGCAAATTCAGTGAGAATTTCAAGTAATGCACCAGAATGATCGGCGTCAATAAAGACAACCAACGAACTGCGATCAGATCCTGTTGGGGCGGCGATTTTTCCTGGGCGAGATACAGTTACAAATCGAGTAACTGCGGCTTGTCGATCTCCAACATCTTCAGCGATGATCTCTAAATTAAAATTTTTGGCAGCAACGGCGGCGGCGAGCGCACCATCCGCTTCGCCTTTAGCAACAGCTTCAGCACCTGCAGCAGTTGACGCAGTCATAATTACTTCAGCACCTGGAATGTTCTTTGAGATGTATTCACGACATTGTGCTTCCGCATGTGGATGCGTAGCTAATTTTTTAATCTCTGAAATCTTCACACCGGGCTTAACCATCAGCGCAAAACTGACTGCCAAGATACTTTCACCAATAATTAAAAGTGGTTCACCGCTTGCGAGCTCATCTAAAGTTCTGGCGACAACACCTTCTACTGAATTTTCAATCGGAACAATCGCATAATCGGCGGTGCCCGTGCGAACCGCATCGAGGGCTGCGGTGACATTCACAGCCGGAATCGCTTTATCTCCGGGCTTAAGGATTGGAGTTAGGGCTGCTTCGGTAAATGTTCCCGCTGGCCCAAGATATGAATAAACCGACACAAGAGGGATGTTACGCGAGTTCGGGCATCAGAGGGGCAGGTAAATCGCCCGCTTCTACCTTCGGGTTAAGCAAGGTTAGAATGAAGTTCATAATCTTTGTTGCACGTTGAGAGGCAGGTGGCCGGCGATGCATTTTCAAAGCGTTGCCCTATCTGACCGTGGATTAAATCGCGAAATAAATGAGGACTCGGCGTGGATCGGCTCACAGATCATTGCCGTAGCTGATGGCCTTGGAGGTCATGCTGGCGGTGAAGTTGCCTCTGCGATAGTTATTAATGGATTGGCTAAAGCAGATAAAAAAGAATTTACAAAAGAATCTGTTCATGATTTGGTGATTGAAATTACCACTAAAGCAAATGGCGAAATTGCTAAGACAATAAAAGATTCACCAAAATTAAAGGGGATGGGAACGACCCTTACTTCACTAATTACAACAGAGGACAAGGTCGCCCTTATTCATATTGGTGACTCGAGATGCTATCAATTTAGAGATGGCAAATTAACCCAACTTTCAAAGGATCACACTTTAGTTCAGGAGTTAATCGATCAAGGAAGATTAAGCGCAGAAGAGGCAACTTCTCATCCGCAAAAATCATTAATTACAAAAGCTTTGATGGGTAATACCGAGACTGAACCTTTTATTCAATTGATAAATGTCGAACCGGATGATTTGTTTTTACTTTGTACAGATGGTTTATCCAGCGTTATAAATGAATCTGAAATCAGTAAAATCTTGCGTGAAGATGGAGTAACTGAGGTTGCAGCTGAAAAATTAAAGAAGGCTGTTTATAAATCAGGGGCACCAGACAACATCACATTGGTGTTAGCAAAGCTAACACGTGAAAATCTAGGTTCTATTGGGACTATTGGAGCTGCGGCGGTGGTCGCATGAGTCGAATACTTGCTGGGCGTTATGAAGTTGGAGATTTAATTGGCACCGGCGGGATGGCCGATGTTTATCAAGGAAGAGATACTCGACTTTCACGTCCGGTTGCAATCAAGATTTTACGTAGTGATCTTGCGCGTGACCCATCGTTTTTAACTCGCTTTCGACGCGAAGCACAAGCTGCTGCGGGTCTTAATCATCCATCAATCGTCTCGGTTTATGACACCGGTGAAGAGTTAATAGAAGGTGGAGTGCTTCCCTACATTGTTATGGAGCAAGTAGAAGGTCGCACTATCCGCGAAGTGATTAGAAATGGCGAAAGACTTCCAGTTCAACGCGCAATTGCAGTTATTCATGGAATTCTTGAAGCCCTTGATTACTCACACCGTCACGGAATTGTGCACCGCGATGTAAAACCAGCAAACGTCATGATCACAACATCAGGCGATGTAAAAGTTATGGATTTTGGAATTGCTCGTGCATTAGATGATGCAAATGCAACTGTGACACATGCTTGGACAGTTGTGGGCACAGCCCAGTATTTATCTCCAGAACAAGCCCGCGGAGAAATTGCCGACTCACGTAGTGATATTTACTCTGTTGGTTGTTTGCTTTATGAATTAGTAACCGGTCGCGCACCGTTTTCTGGCGACACCCCAGTTGCAATCGCTTACCAACATGTATCTGCCGCTCCAATAAGTGTTGATGCATTAGACCTTGATTTACCTGATGGATTGAGTCAAATTATTGATGGTGCCTTAGCTAAAGACCCATTGGTTCGTTATCAAAGTGCTGCTGAAATGTTGGCTGACCTTGATCGAATCTCTAAAGGTGAGCGAGTTAAAACTCGAGTAAATAAAAATATTGATCGTCGCAAACTTATTGCTGGTGCTATTGCACTTGTTGTAGCAATCGCATCTGGTGGCGTATTACTTTCTCGTGGAGGAAGTGTTATCACTTCAAAAACAATTGCAGATGTTTCTGGTCTAACTGAAGCACAAGCACGTGAAGCACTTGCCGGATTCACCATCATTATTGCCCGGGCACCGGATCCACGTGTGCCTGAAGGTCGAGTTGCACTGCAAAATCCAGTTGCTGGAACAAAAGCTGAACCAAATAGTGATGTCACAATAACTATTTCTGATGGCCCGGGTAAAACTTCTATCCCAACTGATTTGATAGGTAAATCTTTGGAGGATGTTCGTTTAATACTTAGTAGTCTTGGATTAGTTTTGTCGCGCACTACTGCAGTTGATTCAAGTGAAGCGCCTGGAACAGTTGTTGGTATAACTCCAACAGCAGGCAGTGCAGTAAATGCGGGCAGTGGAGTTGTTCTAGATATCGCCAGTGGAAATGTTGCAGTACCTGATGTTGTTGGAGTTCCATCCATCCAAGCTCGAACAATTTTGATTCAAGCCGGCTTTACACCAAATATTATTGAAGTTGCTGATGCTGGTTTAGAAGAAGATGTAGTTCTTGCACAAGCACCGGAAGCCGAAACTAGTGCGCGTATTGGAAGTTCAGTAACAATTACCATCAATAACTTAAATGGGTATACGCCTCCGCCGCCTAGCGGCCAATAACTGGGGACAATCCCACTGCACGTTTTGTAGCGTTTGGATCTCCGCAAACATTTAACCAATTTGCAAGTAATTGATGTCCACCTTCAGTTAAAACAGATTCCGGATGGAATTGCACACCTTCAATTGGCAAACTGTTATGACAAACAGACATGATCACACCACTATCTGTTCTGCTGGTAACTCTTAATTCAGGTGGAGTGGTTCCATCCTCAATTGCTAATGAGTGGTAACGAGTTGCCGTAAATGGAGATTTGATTCCTTGCAACACACCTTGACCGTTGTGAGTTAGTTGTGAAGTTTTTCCATGTA
>JBILFD010000150.1:0-2951 GCA_044351765.1 Candidatus Nanopelagicaceae bacterium
GCTGCTTAGATGTTTTTCAAGCATTGATTTTACGGCATCTGATATTTCCTGACGTCCGCCGTACCCAATAGCAAGGTTCACCGTTAATTTCTTATTTTCATGATCATTTGAAATTGATTTCTTTAGACGTTCGGCAAACCAAATAGGAAGCAAGTCCGAAGAGCCCATCAAAACTAAATTCCATTTTCGCTGTCTGGAGAGCTCTTCCACAGTTTCAGCAATCACTTCGCAGAGGGCATTTAATTCATTTTTCTCACGATTTAAATTCTCAGTAGACAATAACCATAAAGTTACTACTTCAACATTTACTTCTTCACACCAACTTAGAAGCTCAACAATTTTTCGAGCTCCTGCTTCATGCCCTGATCTAGAAGAGGCTAAGTTGTTTTTTGCCCATCTACGGTTTCCATCAAGGATTACTCCAACATGTTTTGGAGATTCAGAAAGATTTAATTTTTTAAGTAAACGTCGCTCGTAGAGTGGGTAGAGAATTGATTTTAAAACTCCACGCATTCTGTTCATAATCTCACCTATAAATGTTTAATTGCTGGGATTTAAACTGGCACGTACTTTTTTCTCTGCCAAGAATGATGCAACAGGCAAGGTTCCGGCAAGAATGAATTTAACAATCTTGATTACATCCCATTTTAATCTATAAGCAAGTTCAATGACCGTAATGATGTAAAAAGGATATTGATACCCATGGACTATTGGAATCCAATCAATTTTATCTTCAAGAAAAGGAACATTTAAAAAGTACTTGACTGGAATATCTACAAACCAAAGAATTAATGACATTATTCCGGCAACCCAAGCCATAATTCTGAAGCGAATATATGCACCATTCATGGGAACACTCTACTCACTTCTTCTTTTGAATAAAGGCATGCACAGAACTAGTAGTGCCATGAGCCACCAGATGACGACGTAGGAGATGTGCTGCCAGTAAAAGCCAGCTGCTTTAACAACTATTTGAGGTGCGGGCACTCGTTCAATTTGCGAATCTGGTTTTTCACTAATTACGATTACATAGCCGTCATAGAGATCAAAATTGACTCGACTTAATAAGACTGTTGAATCTAAACGAGAAATCTCTGAGGCTAAATTTGCGCCTACTGCTCGATCCTCAATCTGGCTTGGAAATAAACGACCGCGAACTTCAATAAGTTGATTTGGCGGAGTTGAATCTCCGACTCCCCTTACAACTAAAACTCCTGCGCCATTGTTTAACTTCAAAATTCCAACTTGCCAATTTTCTCGCACACTATTTTCACCACTGCTTTGATTTGGTGCTTGCAAAATTCTTTCATAACTTCCAGTTGCACTAACCAAACGACCTTTTGCATTATCTGGAATTGAAATACGAGGCTTAATTAGAGTTTCAATCGCAACTTCGGCTTTATCAGCAACTGGCTTTGAAATTTCCTGCACAAGTTGCGCTCTATCTAATTGCCAAATCCCGAGTCTCACAAAAGTTGCTGCAAAAATAAATAGCAATATAGCAAACCCTATTTTTCGTGACATCTCATTTTTCTTCAGTACGGCGACGATCCATATTTTTCAATCTTTTGTAACCGCTACGCAAAATGAATACAACCGCAATAGTTAAACCTGTAATTACAAGCGATCCTGCAGTGCCCGCATTCACAGTGCTAGGGTCAGGCGTCGTGGCCATCTATTACTCCATCCAGAAATCCTTTAGGCTGATCTTGCCATGAGCGACCGCTATATCCCACATCAGCCAAACCGCTATCAAAAACCCCTGATCGCGATCGGATTTGTTGCACTCTTGATAGTTACAGTTCTGGGAGCTTATCGATTTTCCAACCCACCGATTCGGGCCTCTTTAATCGCTTTCTCAATTACAAGTGATACAGAAGTAAATGTGAAGTACTCAGTTAATCGCCGCGACCCAAATCAAATTTTAATTTGTACGCTCGTTGCTAAAGATATGGACAAGACCATTGTTGGCCAAATCGAAATTCAAGTGCCAGCCACTACCGCTAAATCAATTGAGATGACCAGCCAAGTTCCTACCCGCGTGCGAGCAGTGACCGCAGGAGTCGTGCGCTGTACCGGCTAATCCCGGTAAGATTGCTCACTATGGCTAAAGATGCAGCAGGTCCAAGTAAAACTTGGTTGACTCAAGAGGCGTTTGATCGTCTCTCTGCTGAACTTGCCCACTTATCGGTAGCCGGGCGCGAAGAAGTAGTTGCAAAAATTGCTGCTGCACGCGAAGAAGGCGACCTTAAAGAAAATGGTGGATATCACGCTGCTCGCGAAGAGCAAGGAAAAATGGAAGCTCGTATTCGCCAACTCAAATCAATGCTAGAAAATTCAGAAGTAGGAAGCGCTCCATCTGCAGATTCAAAAGTAGTCAGCCTTGGATCACTAGTCACCATTGATATGGATGGCGATGAGATGGAGTTCTTACTTGGCTCTCGTGAGATTGCAGCTGGTGACGTTTCGGTTTACAGCGAAAAGTCTGCACTTGGTTCTGCAGTGTTAAATAAAAATGTAGGAGATAGCGTTTCCTATGTTGCACCAAATGGCAAAACCTTTGCAGTAAAAATTAAAAAAGTTGCACCTTATTTAGGTTGAGATTCAACTTAAGTTAACGTGGCGAAACTTTTTTGTATTTCTGCACACTTAATGGAATAAAAATCACCATAATCAAAACTATGTAAATCAATGACATGGTAATTGGATGTTGTGAAGGAAATGAATTTGCTGTTGCGCCAAATTGATTTGTGAGACCAAATAGCGAACGAATGCCAGCCACCATTGTTGAAACGGGGTTCCACTCAGCCACATATTGCAATGGCTTAGGCATTCCTGTTGTTGGAGCAAACGCGTTAGATAAAAAGGTCATTGGGAAAACAAATAGGAATACCACGCTATTTGCCACTCTTGTGTCACGCACAGATAGGCCGACAAGTACGCCCATCCAT
>JBILFD010000151.1:0-2946 GCA_044351765.1 Candidatus Nanopelagicaceae bacterium
ATTTCCAGACCATTTAGTCGCATCCCATTTGGCCGGATAATAATTCCCGTTTAACACTTTGGTTGGAATTATCTGTGCACTAAAACCAATGACGTCGCTTTCGTAACCATTTGGAGAGTTTCCAATTGTTCCGGATCCACCCTTGCCTACTTGCTTTGCATTGAAATTAATTTGGAGGTCAACCGCAACTGAAAAATCTAATTCTGTACCTTTTATCGTTTGGCCGCGCCAAACACTTATTCCACCACCGGCTGGCAAGTTATATTTCGGATTCTTTGGGAATTTAAAAGTGTTAACTTCGTACTGTAATTTTGCGTCTTGCAATTTTCCTGATGAATCTCCAGTTCGTACCGCTTTGATACACACATCAGTTAAGACTGCGTCAGGCGCACAAGGTGGAAGCACTGCCATCACTCGCAAGTTTGAAGCCTCGGCACATTTAGGATCTGACACAGTTTCGCAAACTAAATTAGTTGTGTAAGTGCCTTTCGTGGCTCCATTTATTCCAGAAATTTGGGTTAAAACTCGATCATCACGAATTGCAAAACCAACTGCCGGTTCGGACGGTTTCAATTTTTCAGCCGGAGTTAAGTCATTGAAGAAATAGATTGCACTCACGCTTTGCGGGAGGGAGACCGCAAAGATAGTCGCGAAAATTGCAAATGCCTTGAACGCCTTGACTCTCATTTAGTACTCCCCGCGCGGGTTTCGTATTTTCCACTTGCCGCACTTTGATAAAGCGCAGCTAACGCCTCAACTGTTTTTGCGCCCAATGAAATCGGCGCAGCTGTGTTTTTGACTTCGCCTCTGGCAACGGAGACTAATCCTCGAGTTGGACCTTCTGGATAGTAAGCACCTGCACCATCCGCAAGAGGAAGAAACACATCCCCATTTTTTGCACTATATATATGTGCACACTCTCGCAAGAGATCCAAAGTGAATTGGCCGTTCTCACAAACACCTTTAACTTCAAGTGCATGTTTGTTTTTCCATGCTCCGGTATGGCCTGAAGCACCAGATAATGTTCCGATTCCCCCACCATCTAATTTGAATAAAGCAGCATCATGTAATTCAACTGGTGCCCCACCTGGATTTGAAGTTATTGCTGTAACACCGCTGATGCGCTCATCAACTAAATGCAACGCCAAAGCTAACGCGTGTGAGAGTTGGGCTTGTCCATAACCTCCACCTGAAATTGCTGGGTCAGTCCAAGTCGCTTGTTCTGGAAGTGCATCAGGGTGCGCATCTGGATAAGAGCCAGAGTTAGAAAGTAATTCACGAGTAGATGAAGACATGTAAATCGCTAAATGTTCTACTTTGCCAAGATTCGCATTGTTCAGAGCAATTTTAAAATCAGTAACAATCTTGCTGAAGTTCCACCCAAAAGCAACCACAACTTCACGATCTACCCGATTAGCGTGATCAACTAAATCCCATGCTTGCTTAGGATCGATAGTGACTGGTTTTTCGCATAGAACAGTTGCGCCAATATCTAAAGCAGCTTTAACATGTTTATGATGCATTGATGATGGAGAAGAAACAATTACTAAATCAATATCGGCGCTCAATACATCCTGATAATTTTCAGAGGCAATCGAAAAACCAAAATTATCTTTGACTCGCGAAAGCGCATCAGTTCCTTTGCGACAAACTCCAACAAATTCGACATTGCCTAACTCTTTTAAAGTCGGAAGATGTGCACTTTGCGCCCACGAGCCTGCACCAATAACCGCCAAACGTAATTTCTTATCGTTACTTGGCACAGAAACAACCTTTCGTCGGCACTAACCCGTACCGTATCCGCCATGGCCGCCAAAGAGCAACGAACCGCACCTACTACCAAGCGACCCGACCGAGATCTACGCGATGTCACCTTTGTGGTTTTGGATTTAGAAACTACTGGCGCTTCACCGACTGTCGGGGCCGGAATTACTGAAATTGGTGCAATTAAAGTTAAAGGTGGCGAAAAGATTGATGAGTTTGAAACTTTAATCAATCCGATGATGCCAATTCCAGAGTTCATCACAAACTTGACTGGGATCGATGAGTTCACAATCGCAGATGCGCCACCACTTGAAGATATCTTCCATCACTTTATGAGTTTTTGTGGAGATCCAGAAGAAAATGTATTAGTAGCGCATAACTCTCCATTTGATTTAAGTTTCTTGAAAGCGGCTGCATTTAACCTTGAGATTGATTGGCCCGATTACCGAGTGCTAGACACAGTACGAATGGCCCGCAGTGTTTTAACGCAAGATGATTTACCAAATGTAAAACTTGGAACTCTGGCCGAATTTTTTGAAGTTGAGATTATGCCTACTCACCGGGCGCTTGCCGATGTGCAGGCAACAGTTGAGATTTTGCACGCTTTGATTGATCGTGTTGGATCACATGGAGTTAGCAGTATTAATTCACTCGAAGATTTTGTCTTGACTAAGAAAAAAGGAAGATCGTTCTACTCATAAAGAGTTAGAAATTTGACTCCATTTTTCAACCAATGCTGTAGCTGCACCACTATCTATCGCTTTTGCAGCAACTTGAATCTGTTCAGCAACTCTTTCAACCAAGGTTTTATCGGAATCTTTATCTAAGTTGTAAGCAACTAAAGTCATCGCGCTATTGAGCAAGATTGCATTTCTTGGTGCGCCAGATTCACCAGCAAAAACCGCTCTGATCCGGGTTGCATTCTCTGCACCATCTCCCCCACGTAACTCTGAAATATCTGAACGTGCAATTCCAAAATCCTCAGGTGAAATACTGGCTTTAACTCGGCCACCTTTTGAAATCTCATAAACGGTGGTTGGTCCAGTCAAAGTAACTTCATCCATCCCATCATCACCACGAAAAACCAAAGCATCAACGCCGCGTCTGGCCAATACATCAGCGACCAGTTCGACCATATTTGGCAGCGCTACGCCGATTGCATACGCAGCTGGTTTTGCGGGG
>JBILFD010000153.1:0-2940 GCA_044351765.1 Candidatus Nanopelagicaceae bacterium
GTACTCCTCGTTGGTTTTATTGTTGGCACAATAAATGGAATGGCTGGCGGGGCATCACTCCTTTCATTTCCAGTTCTTCTGGCAATTGGATTAAATCCAGTAAGTGCTACTGTCACAAATTCTTTGGGTGTATCAAGTGCAAATATTTTTGCTTGGATCTCAAATAAGCAAACCGGGTGGGCAGTTTTTCATAAGTACAAAAAGATTATTTTCTTAGCAACCTGTTTTTCAGCACTTGGGGCTGTGGCATTACTCGCCTTACCAAGTGAGATTTTTCAGAATGTGGTTCCTTTCTTATTATTGTTTGCAACATTTTCATTATTACTGCCCCGAAAACCTAGAATCGGCAAGCTGCATAAAAATCTGGAACGCAGCGCTCTGGCAGCAAGTGGTTTCTACTGTGGCTACTTTGGGCCCGGCCAAGGCGTGATAGTGATTGCCACTCTTTCGCAAGATTCTTCACGCACCCCTCAAGAGGTTAACTCCGCTAAAAATGTCATTGTCGGAATCACCAGTGCGCTTTCAAACTTTCTCTATCTATTTAGCGGTCAGGTAATCTGGCCAATTTTTGCTGCGCTATTTATCGGATCAAGTTTAGGTGGATTGATGGGAGGGTATTGGGCAAGTCGAATACCTACCCAAATTTTTAGAGCATTAGTTTTTTTCGTTGGCTTAATTGCCTCTTGTTGGTTATTTGTTCGTACTTTTTAATTTACGGAACAATTACCGCTCGTCCTTCGATTTTTCCAGCTGCAAGATCCAGATAGACCTGCGGCGCATCTTCTAAATTGAATTTAGAGATTTTTGGGGTAATCAAATTATGTGCCGCCAAATCAAGAACTTCAGCTAGTTCAACTCTTCCTCCCCAGTAAGTTGTTTGTAAACTAGCTTCATAAGGAACGGAGAAGAAGGAGAAGGGAAGTGCTCCTCCTGCTATTCCAACAATTGTGAAATCACCCAATACCCGACAAAGTGAAGCGCCTAGTGCCATGGTTTGTTCATTGCCAACAAAATCTAGAACTACTTCAGCACCATGACCACCAGTTAAATCTCTAACTTTGGATTGGACTTCATCGCCAACTTTAAAGGTGTATTTAGCACCCAAAGAGCTTGCTAGTTCTAAAGCTTCACTTCGAGAGTCAATCGCAATAATTGTTGCACCGGTTGTTGCTTTGGCAATCTGTACTGCCATATGTCCCAATCCACCAATACCAATAATCACGATAAATGCGTCTGGAGTTAACTTTGTCCATGATCTTCTAATCGCGTGATAAGGAGTTAGCGCTGCATCAGTTAAAGGTGCGGCATCAATTGGTTTTAGTCCAGATGGAAGGTCAAGTAATAATCTTTCAAAGGGAACCAACATGTATTCAGCCATCCCGCCATCAAGACCTAAACCACCACCTCCGCCAGGTATTGGCGCTTTCGCTGGGTCATCACAATATGTTTCAAAACCGGCTTTACATTTTCCGCATTCACCACAACCCCAGGCGCCATAGACAGCAACAGGATCACCTTCTCTAAATCTTGAGACTCCAGCACCAATTGAATCTACCCACCCTGCATTTTCATGCCCTATTGTGAAAGGTGGTTTCCACGGCAACTGACCATCGACAAAATCATGCATCAAATGCAGATCTGAATGACAGGCCCCTGCCCCACCAATCTTGATAACTACTTGGCCAGGTCCCGGAATTGGTTTTGGTACATCAACTAACTCGGCTTCTGATTTCCAATTCATCAAACGGAGCGCCTTCATGTTTGCTTCAATCTAGGATGTTGATTGGGATGCCCTGACTGGGAAATCCACTAACTCCTCATCACTTTATGCTGGAAAAATCTGCGATCTAATCTTTTTTACGGTGCTACCACTCTGACTAATAGAAGTAGAGGTACCATCAATTCCATGAAACCGATCGTTCAGGTATCACTAGATTTAACAGATATAAATGAAGCATTAGAGATGGCGCATATTGCAATGCGTGCCGGAGTTGATTGGTTAGAAGCCGGTACCCCATTCATTATCGCTGAAGGAATGCATGGTGTGCGTGCACTGCGCGCTGAGTTTCCAAATACTCCGATAGTTGCTGATTTAAAAACTATGGATGGTGGATATTTAGAGGCGCAGATGATGGCGCAAGCTGGTGCAACACATGTTGTAGTTATGGCGCGGGCACATCCGGAAACAATTAAATGTGTTGTGCAAGCCGGAAAAGATTTTGGAATCAAAGTTATGGGAGACAACCTTGGATGCCCAGATATGGTGCAAGGAGCAAAAGAATTAGCTGAACTTGGTTGCGACATGGTGATTCACCACATTGGTTTTGATGAGCGTCGTGGAATCGCAGCAACCGGAGTACGTGCACCAAATCCGATGGATCAACTTCGTGAAGTTGTTGATGCGGTAAATGTTCCGGTGCAAGCGGTTGGTGGATTAACTCTTGAGCAAGCGATCGCCTGCCCTTCTTACGGAGCACCATTAGTAGTAATTGGTGCGCCTCTTGCGATTGATGCCGATTCATTTAGTCGTGGGGCTGGAAATGTGGAAGAAGTATTGCGCAAGATTTGTGAAAAAGTTCATGCATTCGGAGATGTGCCAGTTAAAGGAGAAAAGTAATGGGAAGTAAATCACTCGGAGTTGTAAATTTTTCATCAGAGCCATTGAGCGTTGAAATTCGTGAAGTTGAGAGACCAATTGCAGGTGAAGACGATGTTATTTTGCAAGTAGAAGCGGTAAGTGTGTGCGGAAGTGATTTACATCAATGGCACGGAACAAATAGTTGGCCAGTTAATTATCCTGTAGTTCTGGGTCACGAGTTTGGCGGTCAAATTGTTGAGCTTGGGAAAAATGTGGCTGAAAAAGGATTTTGGAAAATAGGAGATCGCGCAGTCAGTGAAACAGCTGCAGTGGTTGATATGTCTACTCCGATGTCCAGAATC
>JBILFD010000178.1:0-2910 GCA_044351765.1 Candidatus Nanopelagicaceae bacterium
TGTTAGAAGATGGTCGACTTGGAGTCTTAGATTTTGGTGCGTGCAACAGATTGCCTAATGGTTTTCCAGAGCCTTTAAAGAATTTGCTGAAACATGCATTAGATGATGATGCTATTGGACTTTATAACGGCTTTAAAAAAGATGGATTTATTCTCGCTGATGTTGATGCGGATGCAAACTTGGTTTTAGATTATTTATTGCCACTTGTAGAACCGCTAAGAACAGAGACTTTTAAATATTCACGGGAATGGTTGCGAGATCAAAGCACTCGCGTTGGTGACCCTCGAAATCCGACTGCAAAAATTGGGTTCCAATTAAACCTTCCACCTGAATATGTATTAATTCACCGGGTGACTCTTGGCACTACTGGAATTTTCTGCCAACTAGGTGCCGAAGGTAATTTCCGTGATGAAGCGCTTTCTTGGTTTCCCGAAATTGCACCTTCACAAGGCAAGTAATTTAACTAGGCAAGTAATTATTTAAATTAGTTTTTCGTAGATACTGCTTTCAGCGCACTTGTTTTCCCACTCCGACCTATTTGATCTTTTAATTGATCCCTTCAAATCAATTGTGGTAACAAGTGCGCTGAAAATTTATGCCGCAGTACGTGGACGTCCGGGTGAACGCTTCGCAGCGACTATCCGTCCATCTTCAAATATCTCTCCACCCCAAACACCCCAAGGTTCTTGACGTGACAAAGCTCCTTCAAGACAACGTGCGCGCATCGGACAAGCAGTGCAAAGATCCTTAGCGGTCTCTAGCATCTCTTGTGATTCGGCGAAGAAGAGCTCGGGATCGACTCCGTGACATGGAAGTGAAAAACCCTCATCCTTTTTGTGCCCTGAATTCTCATTACGTGTTAACTCGTACACACCTACCTTTGTCTCTGCCCATCCTGGAACTAACAGTTCGTGAAATAAAACCGTCATTGCTCTCACCTTCCCTCATCTGGTGTTGCGCGGCTCTTGCAATTTGCAAGTTCTCCGTTATTGCTTTTCTGCTTTTCTGCTTTTCTGCTTTTCTGCTTTTCTGCTTTTCTGCTTTTCTGCTTTTCTGCTTTTCTGCTTTTCTGCTTTTCTGCTTTTCTGCTTTTCTGCTTTTCTGCGCCTACTATTTCGATTTACCCTGTGCTGCTCCACTGACCTCTCTGTGAATCTCCATAATCTCTAGCTCCGAACTTCCTTGCCTTTCGCTCAAGGTTTTTCTCCCGGAAAAAGAAAAGAGGGCCTGAATCCTTTTGGATTCGAGGCCCCCTGGGGTTTTTCACTGGTACTTAGCCAATGAACTCCAGGGTGCCGCTGAATCCAAAATGCTTTGGATTGCCGGTGGCGTATGAATATGAACGCGCGAAATCGTTCGTACGCCAATTGGCAGTACGAATCGGTGTTGATGTAAGCGCTAGCGCTACAGACACAGTCGACCTCTTTCGTTTCATCTTCAAGTTGAATTTAGCTACTTTTTGGCTACTTACGACCATTTCTGGCCCCAAAATGAAACTAAACATAACTCCTTGGCTTCAGGGTAAAGCAGAGGGTAGCGATCTAGCAACTCAATTAAATCTTCGAGCAGGATTCCCGCTCAACACCCACTTCACTTGAGCGGCAGGCCTGCTAAGAATCTAGATGGGGTCCCCGTGAAGGAAAGGTAAATCTCATCCTTTGCCCGGGTTACTCCGACATAAAACAATCTGCGCTCTTCTGCGACTGCGGCAAGACCTGCCTCATCACTTAATGTGCTGCTTGTTGATTGCGAAATAGGAAGCACTCCCTCGCGTAAAGCAGGCAGAAATACGTAATCCCATTCCAAACCTTTAGCTGTGTGAAGAGATGTAATAGTTACTCCTATTGCTAATGGCTCAACTGCATCTCTTTCTCGGTTATCAAATTCATCTACAAAAGTTCGCAAATCTGCATCAGGTGCGTCTTGAACTAAGTCATACGCTAATTCATAAAGTAACAACCTTGGATCATCACCTTTTGCAGAACTTGGACTCCAACCAATTGAAGTTAAAACTTCAGAAATCGCGGTAAACAATGGTTGATGATCTGAAATCTTTGAACCAACTTTTATTTGTTTCGCGTTTTCAGCCGGCGTAACTTTTTTGCCTGACGAAGCAAGTGCTGCACCACGTAACAATCTAATGGCCTCGCGAATTTCTGGAAGTGCAAAAAACGGACGCTTACCAGCAAGCACCACTGGAGTTCCAGCAAGTGTTAAAACTCTTTCAAACTCTTGTACTTGATCATTCCGTCTCAACAAAATAGCAATATCCCGCGGCCGAACGCCCGAACTTATTAAATCTGAGATCTGGTGAGAAATCGTTTCGACCTCTTGTTGTTCATCTCGATACTCCGTTAACTGCGGAGCGCGATGTGCTTTTGCAGTCGCATTTCTTGCCGCAGACAATTCACGATCTTCAATTGAATTAGCTAAGTGAATAATATGTGGAGTTGATCGATAATTGTTTGTTAGTCGTAAAACTTTTGCTTCTGGATATTTTTGTGAAAACCCATTTAAATACTGAGCCGTTGAGCCTGCAAATGAATAGATGTTCTGGCTTGGGTCGCCTACAACGCAAATTTCTTTACGTTTCCCTAGCCAAAGATCCAAAACTCTTTGTTGCAATGAAGAAACATCTTGATACTCATCGACTGTGAAGTATCGATATTGGTCTCTAACTCGATCAACAATAGAAGTACGTTCTTCTAAAATTGCTGAGACAAACAATAAAATATCTTCAAAATCTACTAAACCTCTAGATTGTCTTCGTTGATCGTACAAAGCATAAATTCCCGCCATCGCATCCACTGTGAGCCCACTAGATAAAGTGCGTTCGCTAGCCATTGAAATAAAATCATCATGATGAATCTGCTTGCCTTTAGCCCATTCAATTTCATCACTTAACTCTCT
>JBILFD010000154.1:0-2897 GCA_044351765.1 Candidatus Nanopelagicaceae bacterium
GCCCTTAGTTGATGGAACCCCCGCTACGCCATCAAGTCTGACGGCATCGCGCAATGCGCGAGCAACAGCCTTAAATTGCGCTTCCATAACGTGGTGCGCATTCCGTCCTTCTAAAACGCGGATATGCAATGCAATATGCGCTTCAGCAATCAATGATTCCCAAATATGACGCGTTAATGTGGTGTCGTAAGTACCAATCAATTCCACAATTTCAGGTTGACGGTGAACTAAGTACGGTCTTCCAGAAAGATCAACTGCTGCTGTAACTAAAACTTCATCTAACGGCACAGTTGCATCACCGAATCTGCGAATACCTACTTTGTCGCCAAGTGCCTCTCTCAATGCTTGACCAAGAGCTAAAGAAGTATCTTCCACGGTGTGATGTGAATCGACTTCAACATCTCCTTTAGTAATTACCTTCAGATCAAAGCCACCATGCTTACCTAATTGATTGAGCATGTGATCAAAAAAGGGAACTCCGGTTTCTATTTCAATTACACCAGTTCCGTCTAACTCCAATTCAACATGGACTGAAGACTCTTTTGTGGCCCGCTTTACGATCGCTTTGCGGCTCATTTTTCCCCTTTCGATGCGCTAAGAATCTCACGAAGTGCTGCTAAGAAGCGGTCATTTTCACTTGGAGTTCCGATAGTTACTCTCAAATGACCCGCAATTCCCACATCCCGGACCAACACTCCAACATTTACCAACTCTTGCCAAATTTTCTTCTCGTTATCGATCGAAAAAAGCAAGAAATTTGCCGAGCTAGGAACCACATTTAAACCAAGTGAATTTAACGCTCGAACCACTTTGTTGCGCTCAATTTTGAGTTGTTCAACCTCGGCAAGTAATTCAGCTTGAAATTCCAATGCAACTTTGGCTAACAGTTGGGTTGGAGTACTCAAATGATATGGAAGTCGGACTAATTGAAGTGCTTGAACGACTTCTTTAGCGGCTGCTAGATAACCAACCCTGACTCCAGCAAATGAAAATGCTTTACTCATTGTGCGAATTACCACCAGATTCAAATACTCATCTAAGAGTTTTACGTTGGAAGGCTCTTCAGAAAATTCCGCATACGCTTCATCGATTATCGCCAATCCACCAACTTGAGATGTAGCTTCAATCACCTTCCGAATATCAGAGATTGCCGTGCTCGTTCCTGTTGGATTATTTGGAGTAGTGATAAATACTAATTTAGGTTTTAGTTTTGAAATTTGCGTTAACGCTGACGGGATATCAATATTAAAATCACTCAACCGGTCTGCAACGATCCAATTTGTGCCGGTGCTCCTAGCAATATTTTCATGCATTGAATAAGACGGGGTGAAGCCCAGAGAATTCACACCAGCCCCAGCGAATGCCAAGAAAAGTGTTTGAATAATTTCATTGCTGCCATTAGCAGCCCAGATTTGATCCATACCTAAATTCATACCTGTAGTCGAATTTAAATACTTTGCTAACTCTGTTCTAAGTTCAATTGCATCTCTATCCGGATACCGATTGAAATTTTCGGCTGAACTAGAAATCGCCGCTGAAAGTTTTGCTACTAAATCTGGTGACAAAGAAAACGGATTTTCATTTGTATTTAATTTAACCTCGAGTGGCAATTGTGGAGCGCCATAAGGTGATTGACCTTTTAGATCATTACGTAGCGGCAGCCACTCCGGCCACGCATGAGTCTTTGCCCCACTTTCGCTGCTCATAAATCACCTTTTGCGAGAAATCGGGCACTCATTGCTTCGCCGTGAGCTGGAAGATCTTCCGAATTTGCCAGAGTGATTACATTTTCAGCGATTTCAGTAAATGCTTTCTCGTTGTACTCGACAAAGTGGATACCTCGCAAAAATGTTTGAACAGATAAGCCACTTGAGTGACAAGCACATCCCCCGGTAGGTAATACGTGGTTAGAGCCTGCGGAGTAATCACCTAATGAAACAGGGGTATACGGACCGATGAAAACCGCGCCAGCATTACGTACTGATTTAGCAACATTTACTGCATCATTTGTTTGGATTTCTAGGTGTTCGGCTCCATATGCATTTACAACAGCTAATCCATCTTCAAGATTTTTGACAATCACAATTGCAGATTGAATTCCACTGAGTGCTGTGCTTATTCGTGCGCTGTGTTTCGTTTTATTCACGCGTGACTTGAGCGCGATCTCAACATCATCAGCAAGTTTCACGCTAGTGGTTACTAGAACCGCTGCAGCGATCGTGTCGTGCTCTGCTTGACTGATTAAATCTGCAGCAACGTTTTCTGCTTCTGCAGATTCGTCTGCAAGAACCATAATTTCAGTCGGTCCCGCTTCAGAATCTATGCCGATTACACCGCGCAATGCTCTTTTGGCTGCTGCAACATAAATATTTCCAGGTCCCGTAACAATGTCTACAGCCTCACAACCGGCACCATAAGCAAACATTCCAATTGCTTGTGCTCCACCAACTGAATAAATCTCATCAACACCTAAAAGTGCACACGTTGCCAAAATTGTTGGGTGTGGGTAACCACCAAAATCTTTTTGGGGAGGTGATGTAACTGCGAATGACTTAACTCCTGCGATTTTGGCTGGAATTACATTCATCATCACACTGCTTGGATAAACAGCTTTTCCACCGGGAACATAAAGTCCAACTCGATCTACTGGAATCCAACGTTCAACCACATAACCACCAGGAACAACATCTGTTTGTTTCTCAGAACGAGTTTGATCTCTGTGGACTTTTTCAATTCGTTTGATAGCTTCAAGTAATGCTGCCTTGATTTTGGGATCCAATTCATCAAGAGCCTTTTGAATGATCTTCGCTGGAACTCGTAATTGCGGAATTTCTACGCCATCAATTTCAGCGGTAATGGCGATTACTGCCTTTTCGCCCTCTTTTTTAATTCTTTCA
>JBILFD010000155.1:0-2891 GCA_044351765.1 Candidatus Nanopelagicaceae bacterium
TCACCTCAGAAGAGATCGCCAGTTCGATCGCATTTTTGGCAAGCCCAATGCAAAGTGCAATTACTGGAACGGCATTAGGTATCGATGGTGGAATGCAAGGTTTACGGATTCCTAAATAACTCAAGTAAGGTTGCCTAAACTCGTTTGAAAGGGGCCATTCGTGAGTAATTACAGTGTTGGTCCACGGCACATACCGCGGCATAGCGCCTTATCAGATGACACTTTTGATCATATCCGCGAGTTAATTTTGCATTATGAAATCACTCCTGGCGAACACATCAGTATTGATGGATTGAGCAGAGCTATGGGTGTCTCCCAAACTCCGATTCGTGAAGCACTTGCTCGCCTCGAATCTGAAGGACTAGTTATTAAGGAACCGCTTAAAGGTTATGCCGCTACATCTTTGATTACGAAAAAAGAGTTTGATGATCTCTTTCAATTTAGATTGTTAATTGAACCTTGGGGTGCAGCACAAGCGGCTGAAAACATTAATGAAGCAGGACGAGATGCGCTTCAGCGGGAATTAACGCTGGCTGATGAAGCAACAATGCAAGAGGATTCTTTTGTCGCAATCACTGAACATGATGCCCGTTTTCATAACCTAATTGCTAAATTATCTGGAAATAATTCGGTGATGATGGCTTATGAGCGCACCCACTGCCATTTACATCTATATCGGCTGTACTTTTCTGAAAAAAGTAACAAAAATCAACGAGACAAAAACTCGGTAGATGAAAATGCGGTATCGGATCTATTTCGACATTATTATTCTGCAGATACCGGTCATCTATCAATCACAGAACATAAAGAAGTTACTGCTGCAATTATCGCCAAAGATCCAGAGCGAGCAAGTGCCGCATTACACGCACACATTGCTGGATCGCGTGAGTTTTTGATTAAGACTATGGATGTACTCGGTCGTCCCTAACTAAAAATCTAATTAGTTACGGTTTAAGAGTTTCACATGGTTCGGCGTTAGCTCCTCCAAAGTAGAAACCCCGAGTAATTTCATATTTCTAATCATCTGAGACTGCATAATTTCTAATGCTCGCTCAACTCCATCTTGTCCCCCGGCCATCAATCCATATAAATAAGCCCGGCCGACATAAGTAAATTTCGCACCTAATGCCACGGCTGCAAGGACATCGGCTCCGTGCATGATTCCAGTATCAATATGAATTTCGTAATCTTTAGCAAACTCTTTTCTAATATCTGCCAATAGATGGAGAGGGGCTGCAGCTCTATCTAATTGACGTCCTCCGTGATTTGAAAGCAACACTGCATCAGCGCCTAATTCGGCAGATTTCTTGGCATCCTCTAAATTTTGGACGCCTTTTACAATCAAGTTGCCTTTCCACTGTTCACGAACCCATTTCAAATCTTCGAAAGTCATAGTTGGGTCAAACATGTAATCAAGCAATTCGCCAACTGTGCCAGGCCAATTTGATAAAGATGCAAATTGAATTGCTGGTGTGGTTAAGAAGTTGATCCACCAGGCTGGCCTGGGTAAAGCATCGATTACAGTTTTAGCACTCAATCGTGGTGGAACTGTTAAACCATTTCGGTAATCTCTAATTCGTTGCCCAGATGCAGGCACATCCACGGTTAGTAGCAAGTTTTTTACGCCAGCTTTTTGCGCTCTCTCAACTAGAGCCATGCTTCCTTCGCGGTCTTTCCACATATATAACTGGAACCAGTTGCTTCCATTGGGCGCTGCAGCAACCACATCTTCGATGGTCGTTGTTCCAAGAGTGGAAAGTGAAAAAGGAATTCCAAATTTTTCAGCAGCGCGGGCGCCGGCGATCTCACCTTCGGTTTGCATCATGCGTGCAAAACCTGTTGGTGCGATTCCCATAGGCATCGAAAACTTTTGACCTAAAACCTCGCAAGTCAGATCTGCTTTTGAAACATCTTTGAGAATGCTTGGATTAAATTCGATATCTTGATAAGCCTTCCTTGCTCGAGCCAGGCTAACTTCAGATTCTGCAGAGCCATCGGTGTAATCAAAGGGGCCCGTAGGGGTGCGCCTTTTAGCGATATCGCGCAAATCCCAGATTGTGTAGGCGGCGGCCAGGCGTGCTTTCTTGCGTTTCAAGGTTGGCAAAGAAAAGACCAAAAGTGGTTTAAGTTCACGCCATTTAGGAAACTGGCGTTTTACATTTTTGGTTTTGCCCTTGTTTTTACTCTGATCGCTCATGCCTTAATACTATTAGAAGGGCTGGATTTTGCTAACTCTCGATCATCCTAAAATCTATATTTTTTGGTGGCCTGGCACTTTGTCTGACCTGTTTTCTGATTTGATCATCAACAGGAACCCCGGATGCCTGCGCAGCCAAAATCGCCTGATACTCAAACCAGATCGCCACTAACGTGGATTCGCCTTCTCGAATTTGGGCAAAAGTGCGCGTAAAGATCTTTGCTAAAAATTCAAAATGGCCTAGTTGCAATGCTGCTTTCGCCGCTGCTAAATCTATTCGCTCGCTTGGAACTCTGACTGAAATAATTTCAGTGTAAATTTTCCAAAGTTGCTCGTATTTTTCTGTAGTAATAAGTAACTGTAAATACTCTTCATAAAAAGCATCATGTAACTCTGGAGCAAATTTGTTTATAGCTTTTTCGTAAATGTCTAAAGCTGCCAATAAATTTCCAGAATCTTTTTGTGCAATTGCTAAATTTCGTAGTGCCCAAGGCGAAGAGTCGAATTCTAGAGATTTATTCCAATGGTCAATCGCTAATTCCTTCTCACCAATTTCAAAATAGTAATTTCCAATATGAAGTGAACTTAACCAATTTTGGCGGCTCTCTTCCAAAAGCGAAATCCATTCTTTTTGAACCATCCATGATGTTGGAACCTTCGTCACATCACTAATTGGATAATTGCCAGTTTCAAG
>JBILFD010000156.1:0-2890 GCA_044351765.1 Candidatus Nanopelagicaceae bacterium
GCAAAGATGCTCCACACCAACTTGCAAAAGCATTGGCATCGTCCCAATCAATATAGGTGACTGGATGTTCTTTTTTCTGTGACGGGACTACTCCCCCGATCCAATGACCAGGTTTTTTATATCCGGTACTCAAAACAAATTTTTCATACTGCGCATTTGTAATTGGTTTTGCGCTGATGAAAAACTCTTCAAGATCTATCTGGTGTTCCGGTGATTCATCAGAGTAAGAAGTGATTGGTTGAATCGGATTACTACCCATGAGAAATTCTCCAGCAGGAATTTCGATCCAATCAAAAGAAATCTGGATTTTGTTCGCAGAGTGCGACATATTCAGATCTCCGTTCGTTAATTCAATGGAACTTGCTTAACTCGGAATAGCCAACTCTTCTGGTCTCGGACAAGAACAAATCAAATTACGATCACCGTGCACGCCATCTATCCGACCAACTGGAGGCCAGTACTTATTTGGAATATCAATCGGCTCAGAATCCTTCTCTGGAAGACCATTTGGGAATCCGCCGATCTCACGTGAGTAGGCGTGATTCCACTCCCCCAGGAGAGATTGCGCTGTATGCGGAGCTGAACGTAAGGGAGATTGATCAATCGTCATCTTTCCATCAATTACTTGCTGGATCTCGGCCCTGATTGAGAGCATCGCGTTGATAAATCTATTTAACTCGGTGAGATCTTCTGATTCAGTTGGTTCAATCATCAATGTTCCAGCAACAGGGAAAGAGACTGTAGGGGCATGGAAACCATGGTCCATCAATCGTTTTGCAACATCATCAACGCTTACTCCACTGGCTTTAGTTAATGGCCGCAAATCAATGATGCACTCATGTGCTATCAAATCTGATTTGCCCCGATAGAGAACTGGGTAAGCGTGGTTCAATGATTTTGCTAAATAATTTGCAGAGACAATTGCAATGCTTGTGGCGTTCTTCAAACCCTCAGCACTCATTAATCGGATGTAAGCCCATGGAATATTCAAGATCCCCGCAGAACCAAAAGGCGCGCCACTAATTGGGCCAACTCCAGTATCCGGACCGGCAGTTGAATCCAATGGATGTGACGGCAAGTACGGAGCTAGATGTGCACGAACCCCAACTGGACCTACACCGGGGCCTCCCCCGCCATGTGGAATGCAAAAAGTCTTGTGGAGATTTAAATGTGAAACATCAGCGCCAAATTTTCCGGGTTTGGCTAAACCTACTAACGCATTTAAATTTGCACCGTCAACATAAACCTGACCACCTGCATCATGAACTGCTGCGCAAATCTCTCCAATTGCTTCTTCAAAAACTCCATGAGTTGATGGATAGGTAACCATCAAAGCTGCCAATGTATCTTGGTAGGTTGCGATTTTTGCTTTTAAGTCAGCAAGGTCAACGTTACCTAATTCATCGCAGGCGATGACAACTACTTTCATTCCTGCCATCACAGCACTCGCCGCATTTGTTCCATGAGCACTAGATGGAATCAAACAAATATCTCTGGCGGTATTCCCTTGCGTTAGATGATATTTACGAATTGCAAGTAAACCTGCAAACTCCCCTTGGCTTCCCGCGTTTGGTTGCAATGAAATCGCATCGTATCCAGTGATCTCACACAACCATTTTTGTAAATCAGAGATTATTGAACGTGTGCCTTCGCTTTGGTCAGCGGGAGCAAATGGATGCAAGTTGGCAAATTCTGGCCAAGTTATTGATTCCATTTCTGTTGCTGCATTTAATTTCATAGTGCAAGAACCCAAAGGAATCATCGTTCGATCAAGTGCAAGATCTTTGTCCGCTAAAGAACGCAGGTATCTCATCATTGAAGTTTCAGAACGCTTGCTAGTGAAAATCTTATTTGTGAGATACGGAGTAGTTCTTAAAAAGTCTTCGGCAAAGGTTTCATCAACAACAGTTCGCAACTGCTCGAGTGATTCTTGATTCTGTGCCTTCAGCCCCAAAGCAACTGAAAGTTTTAGCAAATCTTCTATCGTTGTACTTTCATCGAGTGAGATTGAAATTGATTCTGAACTCCGGAGGAAAATATTTATTCCCGCGCTGAGTGCTTTGCTCACTAGTGATTGCGCTTGTGTACCGGACTCGGTTTGGACGGTAAAGGTGTCGAAATACGATTGAGTAACTACGGAGAAACCACTCGCTTTGAAATTCGCGATTAACAAAGCGGTATAGAAATGCACTCGCTCAGCAATTGCTTCTAATCCGCGCGGGCCGTGCCACATCGCATACAACGCTGAGATATTTGCTAACAAAACCTGTGCCGTACAAATATTGCTTGTAGCTTTCTCGCGTCTGATGTGTTGCTCTCTTGTTTGCAAAGCTAAGCGATATGCGCGAGAACCGTTTGCATCAACACTCTCACCAACTAATCTGCCCGGCATTGTGCGCTCTAATCCACTTCGTACTGCAAGGAATCCGGCATGAGGACCGCCAAATCCCATTGGAACACCAAATCTTTGCGCAGATCCAACTGCTGCATCAAAACCCCACTCCCCCGGTGCTTTGAGCAGTGTTAAAGCCAATAAATCTGTTGCTGCAATTGCTAAACCACCATGTTCTTTTATTTCCGCAATCGCACGCGCCGGATTTCGTAGAGCGCCGGTACTTCCGGGATAACTAATAAGCAGACCAAAACCGCGTGGAATTGGTTGGGCGATATCAATCAATTCGATTTTAATTCCAAGTGGCAAAGCACGAGTCTCGATGACGGCGATCGTTTGTGGGTGAGTATCTCGATCAATTAAAAACGGTGCTTCGTCTTCACCAGTCCAACTTCTTCTGGCTATTCCCATTGCTTCAGCCGCGGCCGTTGGTTCATCAAGCATTGAAGCATTTGAGATTGAAAGTCCAGTTAAATCGGTGATTACAGTTTGAAACAA
>JBILFD010000177.1:0-2883 GCA_044351765.1 Candidatus Nanopelagicaceae bacterium
CCAGGTAGAGATTAGATCCTCAGAGAAAACGCCTCCACGGGTTAAGAATTCATTATCTTTTTCAAGATTATCAAGCACTGCATCTAGTGATCCTGGAACTTGTGGAATGGAAGCAGCTTCTTCGCCTTCCAATTCGTAAAGATCCTTATCAACTGGGGCAGGTGGCTCGATTTTGTTGATGATTCCATCAAGACCTGCCATCAACATTGCTGCGAAGGCTAGATATGGGTTTGATGATGGATCTGGGCAACGGAATTCGATTCGCTTTGCCTTTGGATTAGAACCAGTGATTGGAATTCGGATACATGCAGAACGGTTACGAGCTGAGTAAACGAGGTTTACAGGTGCTTCATAACCTGGAACCAAACGACGGTAAGAGTTAACAGTTGGGTTAGTGAAAGCAAGAAGTGATGGAGCATGCTTCAACAATCCACCTACATACCAACGTGCGATGTCGGAAAGGTCGCCATATCCATCACCGAAGAACAATGGCTTTCCATCTTTCCAAAGTGATTGGTGAACGTGCATACCTGAGCCGTTATCTCCGAAGAGTGGCTTTGGCATAAATGTTGCAGTCTTTCCATTTGCCCATGCGGTGTTGCGAATGACATATTTAAATTTCATTACATCATCACCAGCAGTCAAAATATCGGTGAAGCGATAGTTGATTTCCATCTGACCCGCGGTTCCAACTTCATGGTGTGACCGCTCAACAAGTAATCCAACCTCGCCAAGTTTCATAACCATCTCATCGCGAAGATCAGCGAATTGATCTGTTGGTGAAACTGGGAAATAACCACCCTTGATTCGGGTGCGGTATCCACGGTTTGGAGTTCCATCTGCGTCATATTCAATTCCGGTATTCCAAGCACCTTCGTATGAATCGATATGGTGGAATGACTCGTTCATTCCAGTTTGGAATCGAACTGAATCAAATACGTAGAACTCAGCCTCTGGTGCAAAAAATGCAGTGTCAGCAATTCCGGTAGAGCGCATAAATTCAACAGCTTTAGCAACAACACCGCGAGGATCGCGAGAGTATGGAGTGTTATCAACTGGATTATGTACGGAGAAAAGAATGATTAAGGTTTTTTCTTTGCGGTACGGATCTATATATGCAGACTCTGGAACTGGGAATAGCTTCATATCTGATTCGTGAATTGCTTGGAATCCGCGAATAGATGAACCATCAAACATCAAACCATCTGTGAAGACTGCCTCATCAAATGATTCAACTGGTACGTTAAAGTGATGTTGAATACCAGGTAGATCAATAAAACGGACATCGACTAATTTGACATCATTCTTCTTTATGTAATCAAAGACTTCAGCCGCATTCTTAAGCTTAAGCATTATTCCTCCGGTTGATCGCGTTGCTTAAATCGGAAAGTTTTAACCCGCCCTCGACGCTGAGGTTGAAGTATCAACAGGGGAAAAGATACGCGGTCAGGGTGCTCAACAGATAACCCGAATGTTTCCGCATTGTTACAGAGTCTCAAGGCACGGCTTAGCCCTATGATCTACGCATGAATTCTGCTGATTTTGACCCTGAGAACCCGGAAAATCCAGAAGAAGGGGGCTTTGGGCTCCCGATCGCTTCAACCTGGCGACGGGCCCAAGCGATCACCATAGATTGGATTGGCTCACTATTTGTGGCCACCCTTCTATTGGAGAGCAGCTTCACCCTCTTGTTCTTCTTCGCTCAGGTAGCGATATTGACCGCTCTTACCGGTTCTTCCGCTGGTCAAAGATTGCGCGGAATCCGCATTATTGATGTAAACACATTGCAAAATATTGCCCCACTTGGTGCACTCATCCGGACAATTTTGATTATGTTAGTAATTCCAGCAGTTGTTCAGAATAAAGAAGGACGCGGATTGCATGATCTTGCTACAAAGAGTGCGGCCGTTCGCTTCTAGTTTTATCTTTTCGGTACCTTGCGCATATTTGGCATCGGACCTTTAGGTAGTGGAACATTTGGTCCACCAAGAGAGCGCATTCTCGCTACAGCTTCACGGTATTGCGCCTTTGATAACTTCTTTGGAAGTTTATTAACATGTTTTTGTAGTTTTCTAATTGGTACTCGTCCTTCACCATCACCAATCAGTACTTCATGAACAGGAACACCGATCATAAATCTTTCCATTTTTCGGCGTTCATCTGTCATTAAAACTCGCACAGCATTTCCGCCTTCACCAGATATCACGACACCGGCACGTCCGACGGAACGGTGCACAACATCTTGATTGCGATTTGCTGCAACACCCGGAACTGTGTGCCATCCCTTTTTAATTGACATCAAGACAGATGCGCCGGCACCAAGTTGTCCTTCAATTGAGGCGTATGCGGCACGTTCAGCAAGTCTTGCAAAGGTAAATAATGTGACAAGGGTGGCCATAGGAATCGTCAAGAAGGTCACATAAATTGGGTGACCTACTTGAATGCCAATAAAGATTCCAATAACTAGCACGGTTATAAAAATCAGTGTGAGCCATAAACCAATCAGCGGTTGCGCTTTACGGGCAACTGAATAGGCATTGCCAAGAGTTCTAATCCACTCCGGTTTTGCTCTTTTAACTTTGGGGGCTTTCGGTGCTTTCTCTTTTTTGGCCATGAGCCGAAGATTACCCTGAGGCGAGGGGTCGTTTTTAACCTTTTTGATCTTTTTGATCTTGAGCCCGCTGCGCATCTTCCAATGTGGGAGCGGTTCCGCCTAAGCGAGCCGGTGCCCACCTTTTACCTTGATGAGAATCGGGGTACTCAGATTGGACTTGATTAAGCATTTCGACCATTTTGCTTTTCAAGAGAATCTCAGCTGTTTCAACATCTGTTTCGCGATTGAAATAGAGCGGAGCCCCGATGCGCACTGTGATTGGAATTCCG
>JBILFD010000176.1:0-2871 GCA_044351765.1 Candidatus Nanopelagicaceae bacterium
ATTCCATTTTTGAATATCTGAGTAATGAAGTAAGAGATCTCTTCGGGTTAATTCACTCTCCTTATTTATCTTATATAAAAAATCAAAAGCCCCTAAGTGAATAAGACTTTCGGTCGTCTTAGTGCTCGCTCTTGCCCTAAGGTGAAAATCAGATATATCTAAGTAGGGTTGCCCTTCAACGATACTTTCAATTTCAGTAGAAGTAATTCCATATAAATCAGAAAATGCTAGTTGTATTCCATATTTAGATAAATATTTCACAACCCGGTACTGCTCTTTAGATTTATTTACATCAACATTAAGAAGTTCAACCCCAAGTTGACGGGCTTCATCTAGCAGTAAACGTTTTGGATACATTCCCGGATCATGCGTCAAGATCCCAGCAATGAAAGCTGCTGGGTGATGAGTTTTTAACCATGCTGATTGATAAGTTGGAAGTGCAAAAGCGGCAGCGTGGGCTTTGCAAAAACCAAATGAGGCAAATGCTTGCAGTACTTCCCATACTTCAACCGCTACTTGTAATGAGTATCCGCGTTCGGTAGCAATTGGGATAAACCACTCTTTAAATCTTTCCTGTTGATCAAAATTGCTAAGAGCGCGACGATACTCATCTGCCTGCGCAAGGCTAACTCCAGTCATTTTTGAAATAATTCGAATTACCTGTTCATGGAATACCACAACTCCTTGAGTTTCAAGCAAAATTTCATGCAAAGAAGGATCAATCAAGCGTGGCTTTGAAAAACCTTGCTTTGCATTTAGAAATGGAGTGATCATGTCGCTTTTAACTGGGCCAGGGCGAAACAATGAGATATCAATAATTAGATCATTAAAAGTTTCTGGACCGAATTTTCCGATCAGTTCGCGTTGACCTGGGCTCTCAATTTGAAAAATTCCCAGAGTGCGAGTTGTGCGTATCAATTCAAAAGTTTTATTATCGTCAAGTTCGATCTCATCAAGGTCAATATCTTTATCATCTACTCGCTTTATTTCGTTTAGTGAGTAAGAGATCGCAGATTGCATTCGAACACCTAAAATATCTAACTTAAGTAAGCCGACAGCTTCAACATCATCTTTGTCCCATTGCAACATTGGATATCCAGATCCACTTAATTGAACTGGTGCGCGATCTAGCAATTTACTATCTCCCAAAATTACAGCGCATGGGTGCATTGAGATATTCCGCGGTAATCCATCCAAGCGTTGCGCCAGACTAAGAGCCATGGCTATTTCATTAGAAGTTATTTGAATATGACGAAGTTCAGGTAAATCTTTTATCGCTGCAGTTATATTGCGTGCTCGAATATGTGGCATTGCTTTTGCTAAAGCATCTACCTCTACTGCGGGCAATCCCATTGCCGCCCCAACATCACGAATTGCATGTCTTGCTCGATAAGTTTCGAACATACCAACAGTGGTTGCTCGCGTCACTCCATCTTTATTGTATTTTGTAAATACATCCTCATAGATCTCTAGCCTGCGTGCTGATTCCACATCTATATCGATATCTGGAAGAGCAGAACGAAGTGGAGAGCAAAATCTTTCCATAAGCAACCCATGTTTTAATGGTTCAACTGTGGATATACCAAGTAAGTAACAGATTAAAGATCCGGCACCACTTCCACGCGCAGCTACTCTGATTCCTTTACTACGTGCTGCCTCAACTATGTCAGCCACTGCTAAAAAATATGGTTCATACCCAAGTTTTTTTACTGTCTCTAATTCATCACCTAATCTTGAAATCGCTTTTTGTAAATCATTCCCTCCATAGCGGCTATTTATTCTTCCATCACATCTATCACGTAACTGTTTTTGCATCTCTTCTAATGATTTTGCATTAACTGTTTCAGCTTCAGGTAAATGAATTCCTCCCAAACCGAAGTCATTACTTGGCGATAAATATGCTCGTTGCGCCCATTCAAAACTGGTTTGCAATAACTTCTTACTGTCGTACTCCCCTGCTGCTTTAGAAATCTCATCCGCCACATACTGCATCTCTAACTGGTTTTTTAAATACCCCTCGCTAGTTTTGCGTTCAACAGTTTGCAAGCTCAATGGCATTAATTTTCTAGCTGCATCTAAAATATCAACCACAGGTCCATCTTCACGATCGAGCATTCGCACTGAATTACTTATTACTGCAGGCACTCTCATCTGATTTGCAAATATCAATGACCGCGCAGCATGCGCAGTTGTAAGTTCTCCTTCTCCGGGGGATAGATGAGATACAACTTCAATAGCAATTGATCCGGGATGTGCTATTTCACGCCATCTATTTAGCGCATCTTTGGCTTGATCAATGCGACGCAAAGCCAAAGCTCTTCCTACATCTGAATTAGGGCCAAGTAACAACAAAACACCTTCGCTATGTTTTGCGAAATTCTCATGAGTTAAAAGTTGTTCTTCTACCCCAGAAACTATTTTCACTAAGTTGCGCCATCCATGATTTTGCGACGTTGCCATCACTGTTACACGTGAAAAATTGTTTTCAACAAAATTCCCACCTTTTGCCGGAGTGGGAGCCGCTTTTACTTTGCGCATTGGTGCAACCTCTAAATTACATCCAATAATTGGAGTGATTCCTGCGCGCTGACAAGATTGCGTAAATCTGATCGCACCGGCGAGCGCATTTCTGTCAGTAAGTGCTAAGGCTGGCATTCCGAAAGTTGCAGCGCGTTCGACTAATTGATTTGGTTGAGCACTTCCGTATTTAAATGAGAATCCACTTGCTACTTGCAGATGAACATATGGAATTGTTGAATTACTCATCTTCTTCAACTTGAACAGCGCTCTTGCTTATCGCTTTACGTACCTGCCATTGACCACTTAACTCATCACGTTCTACATGGAATGTAATCAACATTCCTTCTGGTG
>JBILFD010000157.1:0-2866 GCA_044351765.1 Candidatus Nanopelagicaceae bacterium
CTTGCCAGCCCCTGGAGGACCGATCATCAACAAGTGATGCCCACCAATCGCTGAAATCTCTAAAGCTTTGCGGGCTTGAAGTTGACCACCTACTTCACTCAAATCCAACTCTTCGCTTCCATTTTTTTCTACATAATTTTCGGCAAATGAATGGGCAAGAGTTTTACCAGTTCGAATCCAAAGCGCACACTCTTTCAAAGTGCTCATAGCTAAAATTTCTAAACCGCTTACTAATCCGGCTTCTTGTGCATTGACTAATGGAACTATTGCTTTTCCAAATCCGGCTTTCTTGGCTGCCATCAATGCCGGTAAAATTCCTAGAATCCCTTTTATTTTTCCTTCCAGAGTTAACTCTCCCAAGATAATTACATTATTCAATCTGTCCATTGGTGCGGCGTCTGAGGCTGCGAGCAGCGCTGCAGCGATAGCCAGATCAAATCCTGATCCGCGTTTTGGAAGCCATGCAGGTGAAAGTGAGATTGTTACCCGTTTGTTTGGCCAGGTTTCTCCAGAATTTATCAGCGCAGCACGAACCCGGTCGCGAGATTCAGAGAGTGCAGCATCCGGCAATCCCAATAGTGTGAATCCTGGTAGTCCAATCCCGATATCCGCCTCTACATCAATAACTGAACCATTTAACCCAATCAGTGAAATACATTTTGCGATAGCAAGACTCATGCACAGACTCTTTTTAAATGGTCAATCTCTATCTCTTGCGCTCTTGAAATTACAATTGAAATGACATCTAATCTCCATGCTTCGCGGCTAGCACTATTTTCACTTAGCCACTCAAGTGCCAATCGATACATTCTTAAATACTTAGTTGCAGTGATGGCTTGAATAGGATCACCATAATCTCGACTAGATCTGGTTTTTACCTCTATAAAAATAAGTTCATCTTGAGAATTAAATTTCTCACTTGCAATAATGTCTATCTCGCCACTCTTAGAGCGCCAATTCCGATCAAAAACTACGTAACCTTGAGAAACCAGATAATCGACAGCTATCTCTTCTCCGGTAGCACCCAATAGCTGCTTACTGTTTTGCACATTCGGCAGAGTAAATTAGCTTTGTAAATGCTTTAAATCTTAATCCCGTGACTGTGCAAGAAAATCAACTGTTTAAAAGTAGTTCAGCAATTGGGGCAAAACTGCGTCGATGAATTGATGTGACGCCTTTACTTTTTAACGCCGCTGTGTGAGTTGCGGTTCCATAACCTTTGTGATCTGCAAATCCATATCCTGGAAATTGAAGATCGCTCTCAATCATTATTTGATCACGATGCGTTTTAGCAATAATTGATGCTGCTCCAACAGTTGCACTGACCTGATCCCCTTTCCAGATTGCCAATGTCGGGACCATCACCCCTTCAATTGCGTAGCCATCCGTAAGGGCATAATCACATTTTCCTATTTCAACTATTGCCCGGCGCATCCCAGCTAAATTAGCTTTATGAACTCCATTTGCATCAATCTCGGCCGGGGATATTTCAATTACGGCAACCGCCAATGCGCTCGCTCTTATCTCTAAGGCAATCTCTGCTCTTACTTTAGGTGTGAATTTCTTTGAATCTCCAACTTTCGCAAGTGGATTATCTGGATCAAGAATTACCGCTGCAACAACTAATGGACCAGCGTATGCACCACGTCCAGCTTCATCGACTCCAACAATTCTGGTAAATCCATTTGCCCAGAGAGTTGCTTCTACGGTTGAGCTTTTACTTTTGCCCATTTTGCTGATTTCTTATTTTGTTGCGGGCTTGTTATTAGATTTAGGTTCGCGCACTGGAATATTTTTTAGTACATCTGGTTTCGGCAAGAATCCGGCATTGCTAGGTGGCCAAACAATTGCAACCGCTCGTCCTACAACAGCTGAAAGCGGAACCATTCCTTTACGAGGATCTTCTTGGTGATACCGGGAATCCTCACTAGCTGCACGGTGATCTCCCATAGCCCAAACAAAACCTTCAGGAACGGTAACTCGAAATTCTAACTCACTTGGATTATTTCCAGGGTAAAGATAATTCTCTTTAATAACCACACCATTAATGCTCAACTTTTTATCAGTACAACAGACAACTTCATCTCCAGCTACACCGATCACACGTTTAATTAGGTGTTGCTTCGCTGGATCTGGAAGCAAGCCCACAAAAACTAATCCACTTCGAATTATCCGCACGGCAGTTGAGTGGTTTTCTGGCAAACTTTCAGGTAACCATCCCCCTGGATCGCGGAAAACTAAGACATCCCCACGTTTAACTTCAGTAAAGAAATTACCTAATTTGTTGACAACAACTCGATCATTAATTTTTAAAGTTTGTTCCATTGAACCAGAAGGAATATAAAATGCTTGAACCAGAAATGCTTTAATAACAATTGAGATTATTAAAGAAACGGTAACAAGCAGTGGAATTTCACGAAGGAGTGAACCCTTCGCAGGAAATTTCACGACGATTAATTCTCTTCGGTAGCTACTGTTTCTACAGCTTCAGTTGCTTCACTCACTTCAGAAACAGGAGCAGAGGTAACTGCGCTAACTGGAGTACCAGTTGTAGGAACTTCACCACGACGTTCGCGGATCTTGGCAGCTTTTCCGCGCAACTCGCGAAGGTAGTAAAGCTTTGCGCGACGCACATCTCCGCGACGGACAACTTCCATCTTCTCAATTACAGGGGTGTGGACTGGGAATGTACGCTCGACTCCAACACCGTAAGAAACTTTACGGATTGTGAAGGTCTCCCGAACTCCACTTCCACTACGGCTAATTACTAAACCTTGGAAAACCTGGATACGGCTTTTGCTTCCTTCAATAACGCGTACGTGAACTTTAAGTTCATCGCCTGAGCGGAAGGTTGGGATATCGCTGC
>JBILFD010000011.1:0-10514 GCA_044351765.1 Candidatus Nanopelagicaceae bacterium
CAAATCTTGCCAGATCTACAAGATCTATCCCTATTTGTGAACTCATGGGAGTACTTTAAAGGTTACTTCTACGTGAGGGAATGCTGCGATCAACTGCGATAATCAACATGAGTAATGCAGTTCCAATTGCGACTCCACCAAGTAAGTCAGATATCCAGTGTGTATTTCTAAAAATTGATACACAAAAAACGATTGTGCTAATCACGGCAACAGAGAAAGATGCCGCTCTTACAACTCCTAATCTAGGTTGGACATATTGAATATAAAGATAAGCGATCAACCCCCAAGTTAGGACAGCATTTGAAGCATGCCCACTTGGGTAAGACATACCGCCAGCATAAAGTAAATCAACATTTAATCGTGGCTTTGTTCTTCCAAACTCTAACTTGGCTAAACCAACTACTGCATTTAATGCCACCAATGAGATCACCGACAGATTAAATGGTCGCCATGTTTCAAATTTCCAACCAAGATAGATTGAAAGTAAGAGCAATATTGTGGCAGTAAGTCCACGCAATCCCAGGTGATCAAGATTATAAACAACCCAATCTCCCCAATTGGGAAGCGTTGGTCGGTTCCATTTGGCAATTGATTGATCTAAGACAAGTAATGATCCATCATGGACTACTTGCTCGGTTATCACGAAAAACATGAGTATGAAAAGCGCTGCAAATCTAACTAAGCGATCTGGAGTTCTTCTTTTTATCTGAACCTGAGATTGACGGTCATTAACAGCCATAATTATTCAACCGTTACAGATTTAGCAAGATTTCGTGGTTGGTCCACATCAAGACCTCGTACAACTGCCATTTCATATGCGAAAACTTGCAGTGGCAAAATACTAAGAAGTGGTTGCAACAGAACTGAGCACGTAGGAACACGAATAACATGAGCCGCGCTCACCTCAAGATCATTTTCGTCAGCGATAACAATTGTCATGGCTCCGCGAGCTTGAACCTCTTGGGCATTA
Organism: Candidatus Nanopelagicaceae bacterium; assembly: GCA_044351765.1. Classification (GTDB taxonomy): domain Bacteria; phylum Actinomycetota; class Actinomycetes; order Nanopelagicales; family Nanopelagicaceae; genus UBA3012. Next base: position 971 of record JBILFD010000011.1, read on the forward strand.
CTTAACATTTTTTGATAAATAGGTGAACTTGGCGAAGGTAAAACTACAACTACTGGAGTTCCTTCTTCGATAAGCGCAATCGGGCCATGTTTTAATTCGCCAGCTGCAAATCCTTCTGCATGCATGTAGGCCAACTCTTTCAATTTAAGCGCGCCTTCGAGTGCGACTGGATAGCCCACATGTCTTCCCAAAAATAGTACTGAGCCGACATCCTTTAATTCGATGGCCAGTTTACTAATTGATTCTCTGGTCTCAAGGAATCGCTCAATTTTACTTGGCATCTCTTGCAGCTCTGCCAGAATTTTTTGAATTTCATCAGAAAATTTAAGTCCACGCACTTGCGAGATATATAGGCCAATTAAATATGAAGCAACAATCTGAGTTAAAAACGCTTTCGTAGAAGCAACAGCAACTTCTGGTCCGGCATGGGTATAAAGCACCCCATCTGATTCTCTTGGAATTGTTGATCCATTGGTATTGCAAATACTTAACACTTTTGCACGTTGATCTTTGGCATGACGCAACGCCATTAAAGTATCCATGGTTTCGCCAGATTGCGAAATCGCAATAACTAGAGTCCCTCTATCAATTATTGGGTCGCGATATCTAAATTCAGAAGCAAGTTCTACTTCAACCGGGATTCTGGTCCAATGTTCAATCGCATATTTTGCAATCATGCCGGCGTGAAAAGCAGATCCGCATCCAATAATAATTATCTTCTCAACATCACGAAGATCTTCTTCAGCTATTCGAATCTCATTTAAAATTAATTTACCTTTTTCATCTAGGCGACCCAAAAGTGTGTCAGCCACGGCTTTAGGTTGTTCCATAATTTCTTTAGCCATGAAATGTGGATAGCCATCTTTTTGAGCAGCTGCGGCATCCCACGTAACTTTAAACTCGCGCCCCTCTACTTTGTTTCCAGAAAAATCAGTAATGCTCACGGCATCTGGTGTTATCAAGACAACTTGATCTTGGCCAAGTTCGATTGCATTTGAAGTGAATTCGATAAAAGCAGCGACATCAGAGGCTAAAAATCTTTCGTTATTTCCTACTCCGACTACTAATGGGGAATTTCTTCTTGCTCCAACAACTTGATCTTTGGATTTTGCATGGACCGCGACTAAAGAAAAGGCACCATCTAATCGCTTACAGGTCTGGCGCATTGCTTCTGCAAGGTCTCCCTTACATTTTTCGTAAGCTTGTCCAAGTAGGTGCGCAACCACTTCAGAATCAGTTTCAGATAGAAATTCATGGCCATCTGCTTCTAGTTCTCGCCGCAAGATCACGTAATTTTCAATGATGCCATTGTGGATTATTGCTAATTCTTGAGATGGATTTAGATGGGGATGTGCATTTCGGTCATTAGGAGCCCCGTGAGTTGCCCATCTTGTATGTCCGATTCCGGTTACCGACGTTGGCAAATTAACTTTACCTAATGCGCCTTCCAGCGCCGCCAATTTTCCAGCCCGCTTAACAGTTGAAATTCCATCACTGGTAATTAGTGCAACTCCAGCAGAGTCGTAACCACGATATTCGAGTCTGCGCAAACCCTCAACGATAATCGGTAGCGCCTGATTGCGACCGGCATAGCCGATAATTCCGCACATCAGAACTCCCTTCTAAGCATTCGAAGCTGATTCTACTGCGTCAGCCAATTTTTTTGCTATCGCATTGGCTTTGCTTTCTGTATCTGCTTCGACCATAACCCGAATCAATTGCTCAGTTCCTGATGCACGTATCAAAATCCGGCCATTATTTCCTAAATCACTTTCGGCAGATTTAGTAGCACTTTTCAATCCAGTTGAGGTTAATACCTTCTCTTTATCTGCGACTGGGATATTTAGAAGAACCTGAGGATACGATGAAAAAATCTCGGATAAGTTTTCTGCTTTGGCTTCACCATTAGCAATTAATTCCAGAATATGCAGAGCCGTTAAAATTCCATCGCCTGTGGTTGCAAACTTTCGTAAAATTACATGGCCGGATTGTTCTCCGCCGAAATAGATTTCATTAGCAAGCATCAGTTCAAGAACATAACGATCTCCAACTGATGACACTTCTACGGTTATTCCTTCATCTTTCATCTTATTCAAAAACCCTAAATTGCTCATAACCGTGGCTACTATTTTATTGCCAGGCAATTCACCTTTTTTCTTTGCAGAAATTGCCAGAAGCGCAAGCAAAGCATCGCCGTCGACAATCTTCCCCTGTCCATCAATAAGTAGTGCGCGATCTGCATCTCCATCATGCGCAATTCCTAAATCTGCTCCACTTTGTAAAACCCTTGCAGCAAGAAGATCTAAATGAGTGGATCCACAACCTTTATTTATATTTTCACCGTCTGGTGATGCGCCAATAACAATAACTTCAGCTCCAGCGCTTTTTAAAACTTCAGGTGCGTATGTACTTGCGCTTCCATGTGCGCAATCAACCACGACAGTAATTCCATTTAATGGTTTTGAAATTGTTGATAACAAATACGTAATGTAATCATTTCTACCATTTTCATCTTTTACTACTGATCCCTCTTTTGAGATTTTTCTCTGTGACTTATTTTCGATTAACTGCTCTATCTCTTGCTCAATTTCATCAGCAATCTTTTGGCCGTTACTTCCAAAAATTTTGATTCCATTGTCAGATGCTGGATTGTGAGATGCAGTAATCATGATCGCAGCATCGGCTTTGCGAGTAAGAACTAAATGTGCCAGCCCTGGAGTTGGGATGACTCCGATTAAGGTGACATTTACTCCTACACTGGTGAGCCCAGCGATTAATGCTTGTTCAATTTCTAGCCCTGATTTACGAGTATCTCTACCAATCAAGATTTGTGCTTGCTCCTGGAAAACTATGCCGGTAGCGACACCAATTGCATTAACTAAATTTGGGTTTAAGAGAGAGTCAGCAGAACCCGCACTTCCACGAATTCCATCTGTTCCAAAAAGAGCCACTTAAATCCAGCTCCTTAAATTTGGTTAAGAATTAACGCTTGCTGTATTGCGAACGCTTACGAGCCTTCTTTAGACCGTACTTCTTGCTCTCAATAATACGAGCATCTCGGGTAAGAAATCCGGCTTTTTTCAAAAGTGGACGATGCGCCTCTACGTCGATCTCATTTAATGCACGAGATACACCGAGACGAAGTGCACCGGCTTGGCCAGAAACGCCGCCGCCATTAATAAGTGCAATTACATCGTAATTTCCTTCAACGCCAACTGTGCGGAATGGTTCTGAAACTGCTTGTTGGTGAACTTTGTTTGGAAAATATTGTTCAAGAGTGCGGCCGTTAAGTGTCCACTTACCATTACCTGGAATTAAACGAACTCGCGCAATAGCTTCTTTACGACGGCCTGTTCCTCCACCGGGTGCGGTGATCGCAGAGCGGTTGGTTGCAGGAGCAGGAGAAGATGATGTGTAACTTGTTGGAATCTCTTCAGAATCATCTTCTAAAAGATCAGCTGTGAAATCTGACATTAATTCACCTTACTTTTTGAAATTTGTGAAACTTGTGTAATCACAAATGGTTTTGGATTCTGAGCACTATGTGGGTGTTCTGGACCTGCATAGACTTTCAACTTAGTTCCGATTGAACGGCCAAGAGAATTTTTTGGAAGCATTCCGCGAATTGCTTTTTCAACTGCACGTGTTGGGTGCAATGCCATCATGTCTGAATAAGTAGTTGCAGTTAATCCACCTGGGTAACCAGAGTGACGGAATTCCATTTTGCTTGCGCCTTTGGTTCCGGTAAGTGCTACTGCTTCGGCATTGATGACGATTACAAAATCACCCATGTCCATGTGTGGTGCAAAAGTTGCTTTGTGCTTTCCGCGCAAAAGTGTTGCGGCATGTGTTGCAAGGCGTCCGAGAACAACATCTTTAGCGTCGATGATGTGCCACTCGGGAGTTGCATCCCCAGCCTTTGGGCTATATGTACGCACGCGCAACCTCTATCTTCGTTGTAATGGAAAGCTTCTTATTTAAGGAAACTATCTGGCCAGACCTCAATGAGGTCAGGGGGTAGAGGGTACCTTTTGAGCGTGGCCTGGGTCAAAATGGGGTATTTCTAACCTCTACTCACCTGGAAGTGAGCGGACTCCAGTCCTAGTCAGCACCTGAGCCCGTTCAAGGAGCCCCGCCCCAGTCGGATAATCAACGCCGATCAAGGTCAATCCCCGAGCCGGGGCAGATAGCGACCGGCCCACCCGGTCTCCGCCATTTAATAACTCCGCCAACCAGCCAATCTCGGCATGGCCGGCGCCAACGATGCTGGCCGCCCCAACAAGTGAGCGGACCATTGCATGGCAAAAAGCATCCGCACTAACGAGGGCTTGGGCAAAGCCATCGCTATCCCGGCTCCATTCAAACTTTTCCAAACTCCTAATTGATGTAGCGCCTTCGCGCTTGCGACAAAAGGCCGCAAAATCGTGAGTTCCAATTAATGGCACCACCGCGATATTCATTAAATCAATATCTAAATTTTGTTGCCAAGGTGCAACATCAGCACGAGCCAAAGGTGCAATTACTTTAAAACCATCCGCAAAGCGATAACGATAATTTCGACGAAGTGCTGAGTACCGTGCGTGAAAACCATGCGGTGCATCATCTAATGAATTCAGACGCACTTCATCAGGAAGTAAACGATTGGCAATTTGCATAAGTGAAGTTAAATTCCAGCGATCTCTATCAACTTGTGCGATATCAAAATGAAAAACTTGGCCAGTTGCATGCACTCCTGCATCAGTTCGGCCAGCGACCATTGTGTTAACCGGAATAGCCATAAGACGACTCAATAAATCTTCAACCACGCTTTGAACTGTGCGTCTATCCGGTTGTAAATTCCAACCTGAAAAATAAGAACCGTCGTAGGAAAGTTCGCACCTAATACGAGTAAACCCGCCCTCTGGAAGTAATTCAGGGGCGGGCGAACTCATAATTATTTTAAACTGCTAAAAATTACTTAGCACTCTTCTTTGCTGGAGCTTTTTTAGCTGCGGCTTTCTTTGCTGGAGCTTTTTCAGCAGCTTTCTTGGCTGGTGCTTTTTTAGCAGCAGCTTTCTTGGCTGGTGCTTTTTTAGCAGCTTTCTTTGCAGGAGCCTTTTTAGCATTTGCCTTCTTAGGGGCATCTCCTTCATCTTCAATGTCGCTTACTGCAGCTGAAACTCGGCTAGCGATTCGCTCTGAAATCTTTTTCGCATTTGAATCACGATCTGCAACACGAGCAGCAGATGCCTTCTTGGCATCTTCGCGCTTTGAAGCAGCTTTCGCAATTGCATCTGCTTGTGAAACAACAGCGCGTTTTGCAGGGGTTCCTTCAGTAAGAATTTCGATGATCGCCATAGAAGAGTTATCTCCTTTGCGAACTCCCACTTTGGTGATGCGGGTGTATCCACCATCGCGTTGCGCAAAACGAGGGCCGATTTCAGTAAACAAGTGATGTACAACGCTCTTGTCACTGATAATTGCCATCACTCGACGACGAGCTGGAAGATCGCCCTTCTTTGCAGCACTAATCAACTTCTCTGCAACCGGACGCAAGCGTTTTGCTTTTGTCACAGTGGTGCGAATTCGACCATGCTGAATCAATTGAGCTGCAAGAGTTCCTAGTAAGAGGCGCTCATGGGCTGGTCCACTACCGAGGCGTGGTCCCTTTGCTGGCTTTGGCATTTTGGCTCAGATCTCCTCTAACTACTCTTGTGTTTCTGAATTTGGTGAATCAATTGGGCTGATTGGATCAACCGCATGAATCGGAGTTACTGGTGGAACAACGTAAAACTCCTCGTCCTCATCATCACCATTGTCGTGATAGCCAGGTGATTGAGTTGGATCAAAACCAATTGGGCTGTCCTTCAGTTGAAGACCCATTCCAACAAGTTTGAGTTTAACTTCGTCAATAGATTTTGAACCGAAGTTACGGATATCCAAAAGATCTGCTTCACTGCGAGAAACAAGTTCACCAACGCTGTGGATTCCTTCACGCTTCAAGCAGTTGTATGAGCGCACTGTTAGATCTAGATCTTCGATTGGAAGAGCAAGATCTGCAGCAAGTGCCGCATCAGTGATGGATGGTCCAATTTCAATTCCTTCTGCACCAAGATTTAACTCGCGAGCCAAACCAAATAACTCAACAAGTGTCTTTCCGGCAGAGGCCATTGCATCACGTGGTTCCATTGAGCGCTTGGTTTCTACATCAAGAACTAAACGGTCAAAGTCGGTGCGCTGTTCAACACGTGTTGCTTCAACTTTGTAAGTGACTTTTAGAACTGGTGAATAAATTGAGTCAATTGGAATACGTCCGATCTCTTGACCGGCTTGCTTATTTTGAACTGCTGTTACGTAACCACGGCCACGCTCAACAGTAAGTTCAATTTCAACTTTTGCTTTTGCATTAAGAGTTGCAATATGAATTTCTGGGTTATGAACTTCAACTCCAGCTGGGACAACGATGTCAGCTCCAGTTAATACACCTTCGCCACTTTTGCGAATGTACATAACAACAGGCTCATCACTATCTGATGAAAGTACTAAACCTTTAATGTTTAGAACGATCTCTGTTAAGTCTTCCTTAACTCCTTCAAGAGTGGTGAACTCATGAAGTGCGCCTTCAACTCGTGCGCTTGTTACAGCAGCACCGGGAATTGATGAGAGCAAGGTACGACGTAAAGAGTTGCCCAGGGTGTAACCAAAACCTGGCTCTAATGGTTCGATGATGAAGCGAGAGCGGTATTCACTCACAACTTCTTCGGACAAGATGGGGCGTTGCGCGATAAGCACTAGATATCCTCCATAACTCGTGGAGATCCACTATTTGATCTCCAACTTTACGAACTTCACGAACTTCTCTCGGGGCGAGAAGTTCGCTTACTGCTACTACTTATTACTTCTAATTACTTAGAGTAAAACTCAACGATTAACTGCTCTTGAATTTGAGTATCGATGACAGCGCGCTCTGGGAGTGCGTGAACAAGAATTCTCAACTTTGAGCCGACAACTTCCATCCAAGCTGGAACCGAACGATCTCCTAATTCAGCACTTGCGATGATGAATGGAGTTAGATCATGTGATCCTGGACGAACGTCAATGATGGTGTTTGCAGTTACGCGGTATGAAGGAATATTTACTTTCTCACCGTTAACTAAGAAGTGACCGTGGCGCACTAATTGGCGGGCCATGTCACGACTCTTTGCAAAACCTGCACGGAAAACTACGTTGTCTAAACGAGTTTCCAAGATGCGAAGTAGGTTTTCACCGGTACGTCCTTGACGACGGTTTGCCTCTTCGTAATATCCACGGAACTGCTTTTCTAGAATTCCATAAATACGTGCGCACTTTTGCTTCTCACGCATCTGCAATAAGTACTCACTGTCTTTGGTACGACCGCGACCGTGTTGCCCTGGTGGGTAAGGACGAGATTCGATCGGACATTTTGGTCCATCGCACTTTGAGCCCTTAAGGAAGAGCTTTACTTTCTCACGACGACAGCGCTTGCAATCTGCTCCGGTATAACGAGCCATATCTCTCTCCTCCCCTAAACCCGGCGACGCTTTGGTGGACGGCAACCATTATGTGGAGCTGGAGTCATATCTGCGATAGCTCCAACTTCTAATCCGGCTGCCTGTAATGAACGAATTGCTGTTTCGCGACCAGATCCTGGTCCCTTAACAAATACATCTACTTTGCGAACACCATGTTCTTGCGCGCGACGTGCAGCAGCTTCAGCAGCAAGTTGTGCAGCAAATGGTGTTGATTTACGTGAGCCTTTATAACCAACTTGGCCAGCTGATGACCATGCAATAACTGCACCCGTTGGATCAGTAATAGAAACAATGGTGTTGTTGAAGGTGCTCTTGATATGAGCTTGACCAACAGCAACGTTCTTCTTTTCTTTCTTGCGAAGTTTTACTTTGCCTTTACCGGCAGCAGCAGGTTTAGCAGCCATTACTTGGTCACCTTCTTCTTACCAGCGATAGCAACGCGTGGACCCTTGCGAGTACGTGCGTTGGTGTGGGTACGTTGCCCGCGCACCGGCAGACCTCTGCGGTGACGAATTCCTTGGTAGCACTGAATCTCAACTTTGCGTCGGATATCAGCTGCAATCTCACGACGGAGATCACCTTCGATTTTGAAGTTTCCTTCAATGTAATCGCGCAACTTAACAAGATCGCTCTCAGGCAAATCTTTTACGCGGACGTTCGGGTTGATTCCAGTAGCCGTTAACATTTCTTGCGAACGGGTACGGCCAACACCGAAGATATATGTAAGTGCGATCTCAACGCGCTTTTCACGCGGAAGATCAACACCAACTAAACGTGCCATCAGTGGCCCTTCGTTAAACCAGAGGTCCTATGCGACACGACCTTAGCCTCTGGACCAAGGGGACTGATTTCTCAGTTGTGTTACATGTTAACTATTAAGTTTTTTAAAAAAAATTAACCCTGCCGTTGTTTGTGACGGAGGTTCTCGCAGATCACCATGACGCGACCGTGACGACGAATAACTTTGCACTTGTCACAAATCTTCTTAACGCTTGGCTTGACCTTCATGTTCCCCCCTCTTTCCTTTACTTCTTACTTGTACCGATAAACAATGCGACCTCGGTTGAGGTCATATGGACTTAACTCCACGATCACACGATCTTCAGGCAAAATGCGAATGTAGTTCTGTCGCATCTTTCCGCTGATGTGTGCGAGGACTTTATGTCCGTTGGTGAGATCAACTCGGAACATGGCATTTGGCAAAGCCTCAGCTACGGTGCCTTCTATTTCGATGGCGCCATCATTCTTTGACAAGCCTTACCTACTCCCAAATTGAACTCAAGACCGAAGGGCAATACTAGGTCCAGGGGGTCGATTCAGTGAAATCGGCCTCAATCCCCCAAATCTGCCCCAATTTGAACTTAAATCTGAACTGAAATCAGCTCCAAAAGATCAGATTGACTCAGATTAATGTGGAGATTTCCCGCCCAAATTGCGCCAATCCAGCCGCCCCTCCATCTTTGGCGGTCAATACAAAAATCCCGCCATCGGGGGTTAAAGCAAATGAATGTTCGGTATGCGCAGCCCTTGCTCCATCTTGAGTTACAACCGTCCACTCATCATCCAAAGTTCGCACCTTATGCGATCCACGAGTGATCATTGGCTCAACCGCTAGCGCCATTCCCGCAACTAAAGTTGGTCCGCGACCAGCCACTCCAAAATTTAATAGGTGTGGTTCTTGATGCATTTCAGTGCCAATTCCATGTCCACCATAATCGCGCAAAATTCCATACTTACCACTTGCATTAATACTTTTTTCAATTGCCGCACTTAGGTCGGTTAACTTTCCATCAATTTTCGCCGCTGCAATTCCAGCCCACATTGATTGCGCACAGGCATCCATCATTTTTTGATCTTCAGAAGTAATCTGACCAACGCCCACTGAAATTGCTGAATCACCATGCCAGCCATCAACGATCGCTCCGCAATCGATTGAAATCACATCTCCATCTTTTAAAGGTTTGTCATTTGGAATTCCATGAACAACTTCATCATTTACAGATGTACAAATT